>CACXAK010000211.1 GCA_902765655.1 uncultured bacterium
ACAAATCTGTATCATTTTCTAAATATGCTTAAAACATCTGCAATTCAATGAGATTTATAAATTTAAATATTGTAAAATTGCAAAAATATGCTATACTTATATCATTACGTTTTTTGTTATTGGAATTTAATAAAAGGAGATTATCATGGAAGAACAAAGAGGTAAAAATTGGTTAGCTACAATGCTTGCTTGTTGGTTTTTGGGACCTTTAGGAATGCACAGATTTTACACTGAAAAAAGAAATTCTGCCATTGCTATGTTGATTATGAGTATACTGGGATGCACATTACCTATAAGTTTAATTTGGTCTTGGGTTGATGGTATAATGATTGCTATCGGCAAATTTCAACACGCTGACGGTAGTGAATTATATGAAAGAATTCCCTGGGTTGGTGTTGTATATATAATTCTTCTTTCACTGGGAGTACTTGGCTGTCTTTTGTACTTTACTATGATTGGAGCAATAGTTGCATCATATGCAGGTTCAGGAACAGGCGGCTATTAATAAATAGTTATAGAAATTATAAAGGCTGTACTAATAAAAAGTACGGCCTTTATACTATATTTAGTTTTATTATATGAAAAAGAAAATACATACTATAATTTTAAAAAGAATTTTTGTTTTTAGTTTACCTTTTTTGGCAATTATACTTGCCAATGCAGCGGTAAGCGCTAATTTGAAAAATTTTTGTTTATTCAAATTGCTATTTCATAAAGAATGTTTTGGATGCGGATTGACAAGAGCATTTGCGGCACTTTCCCGCTTTGAATTCTCTAAAGCATACGATTATAACCATTTAATTGTAATTATAGTTCCAATACTTTTGATAATATGGTTTTTTCTTATTAAAGAATCATTTAAAAAAGATAATTACAACGAGTAATAATAATCCCTTAAAATTTTTGTATCTGTTTCAATATTAGGACTTTCGCAGACCAATGCACCCTTTACCCCAAATGATTTTAGCGCTTTCAACAAGTCTTTATAATTCATATCTGATTCTTCAAATATTAGATGGCGTTTTTCTCCTTTTGCAGTGTATTCAATTCCTGCGAGATGTGCGTGAAAATTATCAATTGCCCTTTGACCGAGTTCGTGTGATATTCTGTCCAAAATTAAGCAAAATTCGTCATAAGTATTATATGCGCCTGCTGTTCTTGCGTGAACATGAGAGAAATCTACACACGGCAGCACTTGTTCAAACTCCTTCGATAGTCTGATAATTTCTTCATAATCACCCCATTGGGTCGATTTACCAGTTGTTTCCGGGCGAATCCATACATCAATTTTTTCTTTTTCTAATTCTTCAATAATTTTTTGAGTTTGAACTTTTACCTGATTATAAACAGTTTCTTTATCCGCACCCATATTAAACGCGGCATGATAAGTTATACTGTATCCGCCAAAATCGTGAGCTGCTTGCGCAGTTTCAATAATCCTTTGGACACTTGCTTCAACTTTTTCTTCTTCCTTTGAATTCAGATTTATATAAAAAGGCCCGTGAGATGTCAGTATAAAGCCCTGCCCTGTTCAGACGAAATTTGTTTTAACAGAGCTCTTGTTTCATCTGACATTCTGACTCCATGCACAAATTCAACCTCAAGCCCGTCAAGCTTCATTTCTTTTAATATTTCAAATGCCCTCGGATATCCGCCTTTTCCTGTAGAAAGCGGCATTCCTGCCGTTAAAAAATTCAATTTATCAGGTTTAATCATTTACACTTTTACCTTCATCATTTCTTCCAATATTTCACAAGCATCAGATACAAACTTAACACAATGATTTTTACGCTCACTTCCGCTGAATCCCGCAGATAAAATTCTGCAGCAGGTTACTTTATTACGTTTTTTAAATTCTTCAACAAATTCAGCCGCTTTCTCTCTTGCAGATATTTTATTCCCAAATTTATTAGCTCTGCCAAACAGATATCCCAAAATCATTTGAGAGCCCGTAACAGAACCGCACGAACATCCTGATGACATTCCCCCTGAAAATGTTGTTGCACAAGGCAACAAACACTCATCACATATACCTTCATCAATACATGCCTGCACGATACACTCCGAGCATGAATACCCGCTCATAAAATATTGTATTGCTCTGTCTTTTATCATAATTTACCCTTTTTATTTTAATAAATTTGTAATATACTTAGTGCCTTAGTATCTTACTTAGTATCTTAGTGCCTTACTGCCTTTATCACTGCCTTATATAAAAATAATTTGCCGTTAATAATTTTGTCGGTTCATCCTTTGAATATGCTCTCATTTCGTAACCGCCTGTTTCATTAAATACGAAATAATCCGTATAATAAAATACCTGTTCATCACGAACTTTTACCTGTTTGCCCCACACTGTTTCATAACCAAGGCGTTCATGCTTGCCCATCTTCATTACCTGCAAAAGTAACCGCTTTGATTTTACTGTTTTTGGCGTTGTAACAAGGTAGTATATCTTCTCCCCGGGCTTAAAAACATTAGTTGTTGCACTCATTGTTTCTTCACTGAACGGATATTTATTGAAAAGAATGTACGCCTGTTTTTTACATGCTGTTGTAAATATCACCAAAAATAATACAACAAACAACAAAAAAATCTTATAAAACTGTCTTATTGCTCTATTCACTTATTGCCCTTTTACTATTGCAGTTTTTTAATCATTTCTTCAACAGTATCTTTCAAGCCATTATCATTATTGTGCTTAATAAATGTTTTATAATTTTTTACTGCTTCTGCTTTTTTGCCCTGATGCTCAAATGCCATTCCAAGTGCATAATATGCATATCCGGAATTATAATCAGGATTTAATTCTATAACTTTTTCAAAACTTTTTTGAGATTCTATAAGATTATTTTCATTTGCATATGCCAAGCCAAGATTAAACCAGCCGTCAGTATATTCAGGATTGACTATAATTGATTTTTGATAAAAATTTATCGCTTTGGTATTATCTTCTTTCATCTTATAAATATTTCCGATTTTCAGCAGTGTAACAGCATCGTTTGGAACAAGCTGAAGAGCATCCTGATAATTTTTTACCGCCGCATCATAATTATTTTCTTTATAATTTTTATCACCCTGAGCTATAAATTCTTCACTTTTTTTAACAGCAACATCAGGTACGGCAGTCTTTTCCACCGTATTCTGAACCGGTTTTTCCTTTTCTTTTTCCTTCGGAGTTTCTTTTTCTTTTGATACGTCCGGAGTATTTACTGTTAAATTTATTGACGGCAAATCAGATGAATTATCAGCAGGTGTAACATCCACATTCGTACTGTAAAGAGCCGATATAAACTCACTGTATTCAGCAGAATATGCGGTTTTTTCAGGATCTATGGCAATTGCCTTTTCATAATTTTCTGCAGCTTTGGTGTTATCTCCGTCATGCCTGTATGCCTTCGCAAGACCAAAATATACATATCCTTCGGAGTAACCACCTTTTATTGCTTCTTTAAAATATGCTATTGCATCTTTTGTATCCCCTGCTTTAACAAGCTCATGACCACGAGATACAAGAGCATCATTCAAATTATTTTTGATAGTTTTTTCACTCTTTTCAGATAATAGCTCTTTATACAAAACTATTGCATCTTCATATTGATTCAGCGCATGCAATGCAAGTGCTTTATTAAATCTTATATTAAAGTCCTTTGGATTTTCCGCCAGTACTTCATCATAATATTTCAGAGCAGTTTTATAATCTTTTTTATTATGATAACAATTAGCAATATCTTTTTTAAGATTTATATTTTTTTCATCTTTTGGTATAGCTATTAAATAATTTTCGATAGCTTTGTCATAATTTTGTAATTTTTTATACACATTTGCAATGTTTATATAACCCTTAACATCATTTGGGTATGCTTTAACATACATATTATATTGTTCAACTGCTTCCGTATTCTTATCCATATCAGCAAGCAGATTTGCATAATCAAGCCGGACAGTATTGAGATTTGGAACATTTTTCAATACAAGCTGATATTGTTCGTATGACATATCATTTTTACCCAAGTCCTGATATGCCTGAGCCAAACCAAGATGCGCAGAATAATTTTCAGCATCAAGTTCAAT
>CACXAK010000212.1 GCA_902765655.1 uncultured bacterium
GTTTGTATTTTAACAGGAAACGGATTAAAAGACCCTGACAATGCAATTAAATATTCAAATGCAGATGTCAAAAAGACTACATCTGACATAACCGACATACTAAAAGTTATGAATATTTAATCTTTATCTGATTTTCTTATTGACAAAAATTAATTTTTCGTGTTTTATAAGTGGTATGAAATATTCATTTGTAGAAAATTTAATCTGTTGTTGCTGTAAGTCTTGTTGTTAAGAACTTACTTATAATTTTGCGCAGATTAATAGTTATCACATAAAAGTATAAAAGGTTCTTGAAAATGTTTTTAAGAACCTTTTTTTAACAGGAGAAATACAAATGAAAATAGAAAAAATTAATAATGCCCCAAGTTTCAGTGCCTCAATGGGAGGTTTATCAAATGCACTATATACCCTGAGTAACAATGACATGCTAAACGCATCTTTTGTTGATGTTTTTGCAATGGATACCCCGCGAACAGTTGTAGAAACAAAAAACAGAGGGAAGCAAGCCGGAATTGAAATGGGATTTAGAGAATACACAGGAACTTTCATCGCAGAATTTTCAGCTGCACTATTTGCAGTTTTAATTTCAAAATTTATATCAAAAAAACTTAAACCGGGAATTAAGGTAAATCCTGGCTCTTGGATAACAAATAACGGGCTGGAAGTATTTTCAAAAATTTATGAAAAATCCGATAAAACTCCAAAAGGTTATGTAAACGGTATTTTTAATTCTATGTCAGGAATTTCAGGGCATAACACAGTTGAATTTTCAAAAATTAATAAAGAGAAAACCCAAAGTGTTGTTGAAAAATTGGTATACCTTATAAGTAATAAATCAGCTGATTCAAAAATTACTAAAAACTCTTTAGTCAAAATTCAGGATGAAATAATAAACATTACAGGAACGGATAATAATATCATAATTAAATCCGGAAATAAATCAGTTTCGTCAAATCTTACACATACACTGAGAGATATTGTTGATTCGGGGAGAAATATCTTCTTTAACGAAGCTAAACAAAATTCAAACCATATATTATCAAAACTTAAATCAATGAATAATCTTCGCATAGGGATTGCGATACCTCTGTCAATGGGACTTGCAATTTCAAACCAATATTTAAACAGGTATCTTACAAAACGCAGAACAGGAATTGACAATTTCGTCGGAGAAAACGGCTATGAAAACAATGTAAAAGACAAGAATGAGAAGAAAAGAGAAAAGGGGTTAAGGGCTAAAAAGCTTTTGTCGGCAGGAATTTTTGTTCTTATGCTTTCCAAAGTAATGGGAATTAAAAAAGCAGCAGATGTCATTAAAAAACTTGAATTTGACGGACCTGTTACAAGCGGGAACACAATAAAAACAATTTATGGTACGCTGATTCTGGGCAGAATTTTTGCATCAAAAGATTCAACTGAATTGAGAGAAACAAATGTTCGTGATTATCTGGGATTTTTAAACTGGCTTGTATTAGGAGGTTTTGTTTCAAAAGGAATTGCCCAAATACTTGACCCAAAACAGGAAAAATTGTTTAATATTACAGGTAATGGCAAGGGGATTAAACATTGGCTGAAAAATGTTTCCCTGAAATCACAAAAAGAAATATTAGCAGGTGGCGGAGATGTAAAAGCAAATTTAAGAAAATTAAATTTCGCTCAAATATCCGGAATATTATACAGTGCAGTAATGCTGGGAATTTTACTTCCAAAACTCAACATCTGGATGACAAAAGGAAAAGCAAAGGACAATGAAAAAAATTCCCAAAATGAAATCCCAAATAAGGAAATAAATTTTAAATCGGCACATGTTTCAATGGAAAAATTTGTAAAAGGCAGAAAATAAAGGGAAAAATGTATGAAAAAGATTTTATGTTACGGTGATTCAAATACATTCGGATACAATCCTTATGATGCTTCAAGATATAATGAACATACAAGATGGACTGCAATTTTACAAAATATTTTAGGTAACAAATACCTGGTAATTGAAGAAGGTGGCTGTGACAGAACAGGGATAGCAGATAATGACAAGGGTTTTGAGTTCTCCGCTCAGAAACATTTCCCGAAATTATTATCAGAAACAGGAAAAGTTGATATTCTTGTACTATGGATAGGAACAAATGACTTACAATTCAAATATAATATACCTTTGGAGCAATTTGAAGAAGGACTTGAAAAACTCATTTTGACCGCGAAAAATTATGCACAAAAAATTGTTTTCATACCGTCTGTTGAACTGTCTGACAATATTTTAGACGGATTCTTCAGTTTCCAGTTTGATAAAGAAAGTGTATTAAAATCTGAAAAGATGAGCGAAATTTATAAAAAAATAAGCAAAACTTACAATTTGGAATATTTTGACATTAACAAATTTGTAAAACCATCAGAAGCTGATGGACTGCATTATGATGCCGACGGACACAAAATCATTGCTAAAAAATTATCCGAATTTCTGCTAAAAATTTGAATTATTTGAGTACTTTTTTGTTTTTTATTGAAATATAAGTGCCGTAATATACTTTTACATAAAACATATTATAATTATAAAATTTAGCTCCGCAGGGTCCTCCGGACAGGGGCACTTTTGGTGGCAAAAGTGCCTCAAAACCACGACCTGCACTCCG
>CACXAK010000213.1 GCA_902765655.1 uncultured bacterium
AAGCATCACGTTTTATTAATTTTTCTGACATTAATATCGACCTATCTCAATTTATTTTAATAAAAGAAAAATTTTAAAAAATATAAAAAAATTCATCTTGTAAAAGAAAAATTTTTAAAAAAATAAAAAAAATCCATTTACAAAAGAAAAATTTCTTAATTATTATTATGCCTAAGATAATATATATACTTTCGCAAATTATCCAAATATAATTCTGGAATAGAAAAATGCTAATAATAGATGAATAAAAATATTTAATTAGTATTAGCTTCACCACAATCATAAAATCCAAAAAACTAAAATTGTTAGTGCCATACTTAATAATAATTGAAATAACTCATTTTTTGATTTTATCAACAGTGAAAACATAAAAAATCATCATATTATAATGAATTTATCTTTACAATCGATTTTACCATCATCATTAAAACTTTCATGCTGTTAAAACCAAACTTGAGAAAAATAGTTGGTAAAATAAACTATTAATTTTTTATAGTTATTACCGTACTATTTAAACCCAATACTCTGGAATAATCAATTTTATCTGCAATTCTATTTAAAACACTGATGTTATCAAATTCCAAATCATCATTTTCAATTACAGGATTAAAATCAATTCCAGTATCTTTAATAGATATCAATATGTTATCATCATTATTTCTAACAATAACATCAATTGTATCAACATTTTCGTTGGTATTAATTATATTTACAAGCATCTCTTCAATTGCCAAACTTACTAAAGTTGCAGACTTGTTTTCTGCCAGATAATCCTGAACTTGATGAGCTAGTTCAACAGCCTCTTTAACATTACCGTTAATTGTATACTCAAATACCTTTTTATCATCATTATGTTTGTTAATAAAGAAACCTGTATATTCCCCACCTGTTTTTCTGTTTAAATACCTTGAATATATGAAAATAAACAGAATTGTAGCTGCTTCAGCAACTGCAAATGAAATCCAAATACCATTTTCTCCAAGAATTAACAACAATAATGCTGCAAAGCCACAAGGGAAAATCAATCCTTCAAGCAGTGAAACAATTGAAGAAACTGAATTTTTCTGAATAGCTTGAGAATAAAATGTAAACAAAAATGATATTGCAACTCCAACAAAACTGATTGCAAATATTCTCAATGCATTTAATACAGTAGGCACATATGCTGGATTTTTAACACTATACAACATCAACATAACATCCGGACAAACAATTATGATTAGTGAAAATGCAAGACTTGAAATTAAAGCGAATCTTAATGATTTTTTAACAATATAAGAAGGTGCTTTTAATATACTTAAAAAATGCCTGCCCTATACAGTAAGCAATAATAACGGAAATGAAATGTTCCAATTTAACCGTGCTGCTTATTTCCTTATGAAAAATCTGGAAAAGGCTGAAATGGATGAATTCCGTCTTAAACTGCCCTACAGAAACGAAGATATTTATAATGAAGATAATATCTATAAGGCAGCACAGCTTAAAGACTTCTTCTACAAAAGGGCAAAGGAGCTGGCGGATAAATTTGATAAACGCAACGGCAATTCCATACATAATGATATGCTCAGCGAAGAACATAACTTTGATATTGAAGATGTCAAAGAACTCAAAACTTCTGCTGAAAGTGATGAAGAACTGAATATATCTCTTTTTGATCTTATTAAGCAGAATATAGAAGATGATGAACTTCCCCTCGAATTTTCACTTCCTGATCATCCGAAGGATTCAGAAGGTAATTCATTTGCAGACGGTGCTTTTGACGGTATAATGCGTTACCACAGCGAGCCTAAGTCAGAGGAACTCGGAGAACTTGAGGAAATTATAAATATTGCAGGCAAGGGAAACAGTCGTTTAGCTTTTGAAAAAACAAATGATTACTTTAATGATAAAGAAAAACATACCATTTTCATCGTTGATAATGTTCAGAATTATATACTTAGTCATACAAGCGAACTGAACGCGGATTATATATATGATTATGCAATAAAACTTCTGATATACAGCAAGAAGCGTGAGGCTGTAAAGCTCGGTATGATGATACTTGAACTTTTCTCAGATTATAATGAAGCTCTTACAAAGGCTATTTTTGATACCGGACTGAGTGATGAATTCACCATTTTTGCAATATGGGCGTTAAGAGGACTGGAAAACGGAAATGACCTTATTTTTGAGCTTGCTAAACATACTCACGGCTGGGGACGTATCAATGCAGTTGCATTTCTTGAACCTGAAACAGATGAAATAAAAGACTGGCTTGTTCGTGAGGGTATTGCGAATAATGTTTATCCCGGATACAGTGTCATAGAATGCTTTGAAAAAGCTGATGTGCATACTTTGCTTGAAAAAGGTCTTACTCAACAGCAGCTTACTCCTGTAGGAGTAATACTTGTTTATCTTGTAAGTGACGGCCCTACTATCGGTATAAGAGCATTTGATGACCCTGACAATATTATCAGTATGTATCTTGACAGTTTTGAAAAACTTGAGCATGAAGCTATAGATCTTCATATAATTGCCGATATAAGAGACAAATATGAAAATGACGATATTCGTCAGAGAATTGATAATATGGGGCTTGATTTGCCTCAGAACGAAGACGATGAAGAATAAGGAGTTTTT
>CACXAK010000214.1 GCA_902765655.1 uncultured bacterium
TCTCTATCCCCATGCTGGTATGGAAGATGGTTCTCAATATTCTGAAGATAGACCGCAAGAATACAGACTTCATCCACACGACGCATGACCACGAGGAGAAGAAAGTTGAAAGTTGATAGTTAAAAGTTGAAAGTTAAAAAATGGGAGGACGAGTACATAAGAGTATGTTGAATGCAGAAGTGAACCTTCTGTTCTACTTCTTGTCGCTCTTTCTCACCTTCTTCTCGCGCAAAATCTTCCTTGACAACCTTGGAGCAGAGTTCATGGGTCTTACAGGAACCCTGAACAACATCCTTGGTTACCTCAACCTCTCTGAACTGGGTATCTCTGCCTGTATCGGCTACTTCCTTTTCAAGCCCTTGCAGTCAGACAACCGTCAGGAAATACAGAATATCCTCTCCCTATTAGGCTATCTCTACCGCTGGATTGGTGGCATCATACTCGCAGGAGCCTTTGTCGTTAGCCTCTTCTTCCCACTCATCTTCAGCATTTGAATCCCAGACAATTGCACCACCCGCATAGTATGTATAAACCTCATCCTTATTTTTCTTTTGTAAAATCCTTATCGGAACAGAAAAAACTGCTTCATCTTTGTGCAAATACCCAATTGCACCACAATAAACCTCTCTTGGAAATTTCTCCGTTTCTGAAATAACCTTCATTGTTGATAGTTTTGGAGCACCTGTAATTGAACCACAAGGGTAAATTGCATTAATAATATCGTAGAGCGTAATATCATCTTCCAACTCTGACGATATTTCTGATGTCATTTGAAACAGGGTTTTGTGCTGTTCAATATCAAAAAGTTTATTAACATTAACAGTTCCTGTTTTAGATATTCTGCCCAAATCATTTCGCAACAGGTCAACAATCATAATATTTTCAGCACGATTTTTAATATCGTTATACAAAAAGTTTTTCAACTCCCAATCTTCCTGTGCATTCTTCCCTCTTTTTACGGTCCCTTTCATTGGTTTTGTCAATATCATTCTGCCTTTTAAAGCAAAAAACAACTCCGGAGAAAATGACAGTATTGTTTCGTACTTATTTTGCAAAAATGCGTTATATGGTGTTTTTTGATTTTGCAAAAGATAGTTATATAAATCAATCTCGTTTGCATTGGTTTTTAATACAGAGGGATATGTATAATTAACCTCATAGGTAACACCCTCTTTTATCTGCTCTTTTATATATTCTATCTGCTTTATGTATTCTTTTTTAGATATTAAAGGTTTAACAATAGTACCGATTTTATAATTAGGATTCTTTTGTTTAAAAGTCTCAAATGATTCAAATGCTTCAAAATAAACAAGAGGAGCTTCTTTTGACACGTTTTTTATGTCATACCGTATATACCCAATCAAATACAAACCTTCATTTTTCAGTGTTTCAATTCTATCTAATGCGGATTCTACGTTTTCAGGCTCAAAAATTTCGATAGTTTCAACAGGTTTTTTAAATACTTTATCTGCATATATTTGCATAATCATCTCCATTTATATCTTGAATAAATTATAACAAGAAATAATTCATTAATAAAATCTTTACCTATGATAAATCAAATAAACTGTAGCGAATGTTTACTTTATTCAGGATTCCTAAAATTGCCTTTGAAATTAAAGACAAATGTTTACCATTGCTCGATTAAAATTTATCAAAATTGAAGTTACACAAAAATTATCAGTATTTTAAATGTTTCGAGTCCAATTATTTTGAATACTTAGAGTAAAAATATTAAGTCGAAAGTTTGAATTTAAAAACTCTCGGCTTTTTAATATAATTCACTCAAACAAACTGCTTATTCTAATGTCAATAATAATGCCATTTTGAATTTTCCGTCTGCTTTGACATAGTGTTTTCCGTTTTTAGCAAATTTAAAGTTTTCGCCTGCTTTAATTGTATGTTCTTTGCCCTCATAGCCGATTATACCCTGACCGTCAAGAGCAAATATTAATGCTTCCCCTGGAGCAGAATGTTCAGAAAGCCCAGTTCGTTCATCAAAACTCATAATAACAAATTTTAATTTAGGGTCATTGATTAAATCCATATTAACAATTCTGCCTTCTTGATATGGAAGCAAATCTGCTAATTTTAATACTTTCCCTGCTTCTAAAACTTCGTTCATATTTGACTCCTTTCTTATGGCTATTTCGGTATAAATACAACCTGTCTTAGTTCTCATTCCAATAGGTTCATTTTGAGGACAAACAATAATTTCAAAAGATTTGGCATTCCAGACAATATCCCCTTTTACATTTACCCCTTCCATTTCGCCTGAATTAACTATACAGATTTTCGGATATTCATAAGTTTCGGCACTGATATCAGTATTTTCTGCAAGTGAAAAATAGTTTATATCATAACCATTTTCACTATATATCGTTTTTGAAACCGTACAGCCTTTAACTGTAGGATTATCATTACTTATTGAAAATATTTCACCTGTTTTTTCTTTCATTATATTTACCCCTTACACTTCGTTTTGACTTAATGTATTTTTTAAAGTTTGAGCCGATTGTTGAAGTTTAGATATTTCTTCTTCATTTAATTGAATAGGAACTAAACACTCAACCCCATCTTTACCGACTATTGCAGGCATACTTAATGAAATT
>CACXAK010000215.1 GCA_902765655.1 uncultured bacterium
TAATGGAATCAAACTTATCAATATTCGATGAAACGATGTATAACGCAACAACTGATATTCTTGTAAAACCAATTGAGTATAATTAGACATATACCTTGAAATTATATAACGATCTGTATTAGTAACTTTAATCCTGGTTATCCCTTCTATTATCTGTCTCAATTTTGCATTTAAAATTTCTTTATTGCCGTTATATTTATCTAAACTTTTTAAATTTACAGCAATCAGAATACTGTAAATTACTAGAAAAATCAGCATCACAAACAGTGCAATTTTTGATACATTGCTATCATACAGAATCATGGAAATAAAACTAAAAATTGCCAAATTAGAATATATACAAATTTCAAAGAACTTAACTATAAAATTTTTTATATAATCACTATTTATAATCTTTTTGGATACATCTCCTAATTCAATAGACTTTAGATCTTTTATTGATGTGTTTAAAATCTTATCAAATAAAGCAATTTGAAGTTTTTCGCTTCTAGACGTACTGAATATGTTAATAATTACATTTAAAGATATATTTATACCAACAAAGCCAATGGACAAAAATATTACCAATATTAAAATCTGCAATAATTCTTCAATTAAACCGAAGGGAACAATATTTGCTACAATATACTTAATCATTAATGGAAAAATCAGTCCTAAAATTCCACTGCAAATCATTAAAATCGCCAAAACAGACAATAATGAGCTATTGGTTTTTGAAAAAGCAACTTGAAAAATTGCTTTAAAGCCTTTATTTTCCTGTAACCGACTATAGAAAACTATTGCATCTTTGATAAAAATCTCAGCGTTACCTTTATTTATTGGACACCTTTCTCCGTGATAATTTTCATAATAACTCCCATTGGCATCCAAATACAGTAAAACCGGCATGGACTGATTTATATCTTCGGTATTGTTTTTCTTGGAAATAAATGCAAGAACCGGATCAGTGTACACACTTTTATAGAAATCATCAGTTAAATGAATTTTACGGGCCAAGCAATGATTTGATCTCAAAATATTTTCAACATACATGTCCAATGGTTCATCGCTTACGTTGCTAAAGACATCCGATTGAAATGAATCTTCTTTATAATCATAGTATTTGGCTATTTTTAAAACACATGTTTTCAATGCCAGCAATTCTATCCTTAGAGAATCATCAGTATCTGCCTGAGTTTGCAAAGAATCTTTGAACGATCCGTATTGAGCAACAACATGAACGTGTTCATCGACTTCCTTGGAAACCAGTTTATATGCATTTTTACTTAATTCTTTTACATGCTGTTTTTGCGCAACATATATCTTTAATAATATACTCAATAATTCATTAAAATTTTTTGTCTGATAAAATTTTTCTTTTAAATTTATATTACGTTCTAATGTTCTACCGTATGTTCTTTCTATTTTATCAATGATAACCCTTGTTAAATCTTGATATGTATTTGAATTAAGAATAGCTACCCCGTGAATATCAGAGGCTTCTGCAACTAATTCGTAGTAATAATTATCCTGTGTAAATGTAACAGTTTGAGGAATATGAACATGGGTTTGCTCACTTAAAGACATCAGAAACATTCTATCTAATAACTGATGAGAATTACGTTTTATTAAATAAAGATTTAGTTCACCTTTATTGACAATAATATCCTTACCTATAATAAATGAGGTCAAAATTTCAGGTTTTACCATAAATTTTCCCCTTCATTTATTAGCATTAAAGACTGATAGTATTTATTATTCTTACTTAATTCCTGATGAGTGCCCCTCCCTACGGTCACTCCATGATCTAAAACTATAATTTCGTCCGCTTTTTTAATAGTATCCAAGTTGTGGGAAATTGTTATAAAAGATCTTACATATCTTCTAATAATGTTATTTATTTCCCTATTTTTCTGTGCATCTAGACAACTTGTAGCCTCATCAAACAATGCTAAAGGTTTTTGGTTTGCCAAAACTCTGGCAATTTCCAGTCTTTGCAACTGTCCTTGTGAAAAATTTGTTCCATTTTCTTCCATGCGCATAGATAGTAAAGATCCATTAATTGACAATTCATCAACCAATCCGACTACTCTTAATGCATCCTGCAAGGATTCATAGTCAAAAGTTTGGGAAAACATTGTTAAATTTTCCTGTATTGTCCCAGCAAAAAAAGTTGGATTTTGTTCAACTATATCAATGTTGCTATAATAAGTTTCCGCCGTTATTTCACGTACATTCTTATTGTTTAGCAAAATTTCGCCATTATCAGGTTTCAGTAAGCCGGATATTATCCTTGCTATAGTTGACTTTCCTGCTCCTGATGCTCCAACTATAGCTACATGCTGACCAGGTTCAATGTGCAACGAAAAATTTTGTATTTCAAAATGCTGTTCATCATCATATTTGAATGATATATTTTTTAAATCAAAAGAGTAAAACTCATCAAAATTACCAGAATCAGTATCATCATGTCTGCATTTATCTAAAAATAATTCTGCATGTTTATAATGGTATAAATCGCTGATTTTTGCTTCATTAATATCAATAAATTTTATTCGTTGGTTATCTTTAATAACCATTGTTAAAGGGAAAATAAATCCAGAAATAATTATTTGAAACGAAAACAAGTTT
>CACXAK010000216.1 GCA_902765655.1 uncultured bacterium
CTAAGCACACTTTTAGACAGATTAATAAAACATCTTTACAAATACTTGTTAAATGTTGCAAATTTCGGTAAATTACAATTAATTTCTTATGCTCGTTATATGTTACATTATAATAATAATGTTATATTTGCAGCGTCCAAAGGACATTAACACTATAACAATATAAAGTATGTACAGAAATTCTAAAGACATGAACATTCGCAGGAATGCGGACAGCGGAAAACGACTTTTCGATTTGTGGTTTTCTGCAAATTACGACAAATTGCATAAGCGATGTGTTTCAACAAATCTATTTGGGGAAATATACAACACCACTTATGAAGACATTTTTCACGATGCTTATTTAGTTGCGCGTGACTCTGTTACGACTGAAGACGAAGAAATCTTTCTTCAGGTCTTTCTGGCTTCATTCAAAAGACAAAGTAAACACATCTACAAAGCAGAACAAAAAGAAATCAGACCTACAGATTTATTTTGGGCTTTCCTGAAGACTGACGAAGAGTTAGAACCGCTTGAAATTGAAGAAAAGCTCTTGAAGCGCGAAAAGTTTGTAAATCAGATAAAGAACCATGCAAAAACATGGTTTAAACCTGAAGACTACGAAATCTTTAATCTTTATTTTGTTCACTCTTTCACGCTTGAAAACGTAGCCGTAGCACTTGGCAAATCTATTACCCATATTTGGGGACGTGTACACTATACACAAAAAGCACTTTGTAACAAATTCCAAACCATTTAAAATATTACGATTATGAAATTACAGGTATTCAACAAAAACAATTCTACAAGTAAAGCAGGAAGACCAAAGTATAAAACAATATCTTTCTATAAAAGAGACAGAACTTTCTCGCTTTCAAGTTTAGCCGTTGCAGATCTTGACATCAGTCTTGATCATAAAGTATTGATCGCTAAAGATGAAGATTCAAAAAATCAGTATTATATAAGTTTCTCAAAAGAGCATAACAACGGCTTTAAATTGCGTCAAAAGAAAAGTGGCGGATATAATAAAGAGCATATAACAGTTATTTGCTCATGCCGTGACGTTGTGGATTGCATTCTAAACGATTTCAAAGCAGAGAAAAGCGCGACTTTCTTACTTAGCGAAAAACCAAAGCAAATTGACGGGCTTTCCTGGTATGCTATTATTCCAAATCCGATTAAGAAAATATAATTATTACGATTATGGGTTACGACACGTTTTTAGACAAATGGGGCGAACTTGCAGACGAAGACAAAATTAATTGCTTCAATGAGTATGCAAGAGAATACAACGCAGACGAAGAACTATTTTATTTTGACGAAGATTTCTTTAATACTTTCTTCTCTAATCCCTTAGACGCTGTTAGGGCTTGTTTCTTTGGTAATATTGAATCATGGAACGACGAATATATTAAATTTAATGGTTATGCCAATTTAGAAAGTCTTTCCCAAAATCAAGCAGTAGCGCACGCAGACGATTACACGGAAGAAATATTTAAATACCCTGAAATCTGGCTGCAATATATTGAAGAAGACGAAGAAGAAGACGAAGAAGATAAAAACCTTTGATTCTGTTAAATCAGAACTCAGGAACAAATAATAGATTATCCGTTTCGGGTGCAATGCTGCAAAATGTATTGCACCCGTTTTTTTGTTCCCCAATCACAAAAGCCAATTTTAAGCCGTTTTAAGCCGTTTTTAATTCTTTGGGCTTGTAATTACCCAACCAAACCACAAAAACACGTCACAGAACACGAAAAACACGTTTTTGGGATATTGTCGGCACTCTTTTATAATTAGTTCTTTTGTTTTGATGTCGAAAACGCTTGTTTTGTCTCCAATTTTGAAGCCAACACAAAAAGAAAAGCAAATGTAAATAATTATTTGTTTCTCTTCATGTTTTTACGATTGGCAAATAATAAAGCCCATCAATCTGTAATTTCTTTTTTGCCATTAAGTCGAAGCTCAGCCCTAATTTTGTACTGCCTCCAGATCTATCCGCATGAGCAGGCGCAATGACAAGGATATTTTCGCCTAAAGAATTTCCCATACTCATAGCATGGGCGTTACATGGTTTTTCATCAAAATGGTTTTTCCGTGACAAGATCCTGCTGTTTGGAATGGCATTTTGCACGATCTACAATCATGGAGAGTGAGGAAGGTTTTGCCGGATATGGATTTTGAGAGGTATGGTTACAGTTATTCCTTCATCTGGTTTCAATGATTGGAGAATCATCAATCATGGTGCTACCTATCATCTTTTTGCCATCATAGCCACCGATTTTTTTTGCTGATGAAGAAAGAACCTATCTTAATCGGACAAACACGACTTTGATTTCATGCCCTGCCATCAACTATACAATAGTCACACAGCAAAACATCATTGCAGCCATTAAGATAGGCCATGGGCAAAACATCATTCTTCAGTGGCATGGCATCGAGAGAAAGCATGTCAATACGATTAAGGAGATACAAAGAAGATACAAAAACAACATCTTAAATCGTGCAAAACGATGTAAAATGCTGATTATCAGCACATTTTTTAAATATGCGTTAGTGGGACACCAATTAAATTCGGCTTTTTACGCTTGTTTTGGTCTATCTGTTGGGGTTTCGCCA
>CACXAK010000217.1 GCA_902765655.1 uncultured bacterium
ATACAGAGTGAAGTTCGGATTATATATAAAAAACAACCTCCCTTAAAAAAGGAGGTTGTTGACTGTTATCAAAAGATTCTTTGCAATTTTGCACGTATAGTTTCTTCGGATTCATTCTTATAATTTATTCTCCCTGATGTAATTGGCTGGCTAAAATTATATGACGGAGAATCCACAATGACATAAGGCGGCATAATTGATTTCTTATACAATGCCGTCCCCATTCTGCGATAAAATTTTTCTAGCCATTGTTGTTTTTGTTCAGGTGTAACTTTATGAGATTTTTCATATAAAAATTCTGAATTAAGCATATCATCATAGGATTGATGTTTATTTTCAATTACTTTATGAGATTTTTCATATAAAAATTCTGAATTAAGCATATCATCATAGGATTGATGTTTATTTTCAATTCGCCAAATCACTTCATCCAAAAACTCGTATGGCATAAGAGCATCTTCTGCAATCAACGGTTTGCCCGTTTCAGGATTTATTGCTAACTCCGCCCCGGGACGCTTCTCAATAACACTTTGAGGAATAGCATTTTTTTGCGGGCGATTTTCATTCATCCACCTTGCAAGAGCAAAAAGCTTTGTTTTGGTTACATCGGCAATTGGCGCAAATCCGCCTGACATATCACCGTTTATTGTTGCATATCCCATATATGCCTCTGATTTATCTGACGTTGCAATCGGAAGACAGGAATCAAATTCATTACTTACACCCCATAAAAACATCGCTCTTGAACGTGCCTGAATATTGTCGGGAGTAAATGATTTTTTATACCTGCAATCCCAATTTTGCTCTACATCAGCAAATAATTCCTGCAAACAATTATTTGTTGTATCAAACATTTCTTTTATCGGCGCCTGCGTAAAGCCAATACCCAAATTCTGAGCCAGCATTTGAGCATCATTTTTACTAGTATCAGAAGTGATTTTTGAGGGCATACTGACCCCGAAAACATTTTCTTTCCCCAAAGCATCAGTCAGCAAAACTGCGCAAACAGTTGAATCTAATCCTCCTGACAAACCAAGCACCGCACGTTCAAACCCAGTTTTGCCAAAATAATCTTTTATCCCCTGAATTAAGATATTATAAGTTCTTTCCATATCCGGTTCATAATCAAGAGAAAATTTGCCATCATCTTCAGACGTTAGTTCTAAACCCCTGATTAGCGGATAAATTTTACCGAGATTTTTAGAAGGATTCACAATTAAAAATTGTTCATCAAATGCTTTTGCTCGTGCAAAAAGTTTACCCTCTTTATCAAATACCGCACTCAGACCTGCAAAAGAAGCATTATCAACAGCCCCAACCTGATTTACATATATTAAAGGGGCAGAATATTTTTGAGAAAGAGCAGATAACCTGCCAAACTTACATTGCTCTTTTTTCGTATAAGTAACCGAAGCAGAACAATTTATAATAATATCAAAATTTTGACCTGAAAATTTATTCTCACATAAATAATCATCCCCAACAGACACCGCATACCTTATTCCATTTACATTTATAGTTGAAATATCGGAATTATCTGACGAAATAATATATTTACAATCATTAAATTCATAATTTTTATCAACAAAACTTTTGCGGATTACATTCAAAACTTTACCTTCTCCCAAAACTGCAACTGAGCTGTAAAATTTATTATTTTTATCATTCGCGGGTTCAAGAAACCCAACAAGCGCAACTGTTTTAGTCGTCAATTTTGCAATTTCATTAAGCCATTTCACATTTGTATCTGCTAATAAAGGATAGCGCAAAATTGCATCACCCACAGGATATCCCGTTAGCGTCAACTCGGGAAAAATAACCAAATCAAGCCCGATATTTTGTGCATGGTTAATGTACTTCAAAACCTTTTTTGAATTATATTCAATATCACCTACAATTGTATTTATCTGAGCCAATCCGACAGAGCCGCTGCCATAATCTGAAAATACTTCCTCTAATTCTTTTTCTTTTGCAACATCATTCATAATTATTCCTCTTTGGAATAATTATAACCAAAAAACAAATTCTTATAATAACAATTTCAATTATTCAATTGTCAAAATTCTATCAAGACATGCCTTGGGTGAATTCTGCCATTCTCTGAATGTGATGCGTTTAACTTTATATCCGCTGCGTTCAAGTATTGATTGTTTTTTCATATTAGAAATATTAGATTTTTGTTTGTCTTCAACTCCGTCAACTTCGAGAATGAATTTGTCATCAACTACCAAATCAGCACTCAGACCTGCAATATCAACACCTGCCAAAACATGGTAATCGAGTTTGCGGATTTCATCTGCTACTTCACGTTCAAACGAATTTTTATAAATATTTGCATCAATTTCATCGTTAACAAGAGCTTTTCTTCTGTCTAAATATTCTTTGATATAAGAAATATAATTTCTGAAATGACCTTCCGACATTGTTTCAATATCATGAGAAACAAAATTTATACATTTATTTTTTGCTCTTGTAATTGCGACGTTAAACAAATTTGGTTTTTGAATAAATGTAATACTCTGCGGATGCGAATTATTTGCAAATGCCCATGAAATAAGCATTATATCTCTTTCATCACCCTGGAATGTATGAGCAGTACCAATTTCAATCTGATGTTTTCTTATCATATAATCAGATAAAACTTTCGGAACAGATATTTTCAATTGTTCAACCTGTGCTCTGAACGGTGAAATTATACCGATAGTTGTCGGATTATCAGGATTATTCTTTTCATCTTCTATAATAATTTCGTGTAAAGTTTTGACCAATTCTTCCACTTCCGGCAAATTTCTTGTTGCATCGGAATCAACTTTACCGTCTTCAACTTTTATTAAATCAAGCACTTTATCATTGAATGAATCTTTTCTCATAACACAATCAAGAACTTTATCATTGAATGAATCCTTTCTCATAACACGAATTCTGTCAGAATAAAATTCACGGTTAGAGAAATTTATTACAGGCGGCAGACTTCTGAAATGCTCATCAAGCATTACCGAATTCATTGAGTAGTAATCTGCCAAATCAAACATAGAGTTCGTTCTAAATCTCCACATCAATTGATATTTATCAGGAATTCCGTATTGACTCAGGAATGATTGTTCTTTTGCCTTTTCCAGGAATGACAAGTGCGGAAGTTGTTTGTCATCTCCGACTATAACCGATTTTTTAGCACGGTACATTATAGGGAAACAACTTGC
>CACXAK010000218.1 GCA_902765655.1 uncultured bacterium
AATAATTTTATTGCTTTGTATATTTGCTCTTGCGCAATTTTCAATATAAGTTTTTTGTAGAATTTGAATTGCTTTTTACGATAGTATTTTTTAACACTATTGTCATTCAAATTGAGATACTCAACAGCAACTTTATCCTGAAAATGCACAAAAATAAATTCGTTCAATTCGCGAAATAATTCTTCAGGTAACGAATGTAATAAAAGAGCATTAACTTTATAAAAATCATATGACACAGGAATAAAGTATTTTTTTCCCTTATCAGCTATTTCTATCAATTCGCAGGAATCAAACTCTTTCCGGATATTTTTTTTGTATTCGGAAGCATATTTATTCAATATTTCGTATTTATTGCGTTTTACAAAAGTTATCATCCGGGATTATTACTCCCTTCTCACATCAATAACCTGCCCTGTAAGATTTGATAACATTGTTTTTAAACTTGCCTCTGCCACTTTTTCAGGTTGAAGCAAACTACCTTCGGGCTCTTTACCAAATGCCTTGAATCTCATAGGAGTCGCACACCTTTCAGGATTTATAACATTAACTCTTATATTGTCGCACGCAAGTTCTTCTGCTAATGCCTGTGCAAGATTTACAATTCCGGCTTTTGTAGATGAATAAGTTGAATATAATGCTCTGCCTCTTGTATATGAGCTTGAAGCATAAAGCTGAATTGTACCTTTAGTTTCTTTCAGATAAGGAATAGATGCTTTAACGACATTTATTGAACCTGTATAATTTACATTAATATCTTTTTGAATATCCTCAATATTACGTTCTACAAGTTTACCCATTCTTAAAATACCTGCAGAATTTATAACACAATCAATTCTCCCATATTTTTCAAACACATCTTTTAAAACTTTTTCAACTGAATCATAATCAGTGATATCACAACCTGTGCCGGTTGATGCACTGTAAACTTTCGCTCCGTATTTTTGAGCAAGCTCAGCAGTACACAAACCTATTCCGCTTGTTCCCCCAAAGATTACTATTACTTTATCTTTTACATTATCCAAAATTTGTTCCTGAGGATATATTACACTTCTGATTTGAAAGAGTCTGTCAGCCATAAAAATATCGCTCGGATAAGTAACTTTTATATTCTCAACATCTCCTTCTACAACATACACCTCACAAAGGTTATATTTTACAATGAGCCCGCAGTCATCCGTAAAATTTTTATCATTTTTGGATAATTCGTGGGCCTTCTTAATTACCGACAAACGAAAACATTGTGGAGTCTGCCCGCGTCTTAACTTATCCCTTGAAGGAATATTTTGAATAATATTATTTCCATCGACTTCAACAATCGTATCTGCAGAAGGTATGGCAACATCAACCGCACTGTATGTTTTTAAGGCCTCAATACAATCCTCTATAATTTTTTGAGTCAAAAATGGCCTTGCACAATCGTGTATTATGACATTTGCTTCATCATCTTCGATTGCACTGATACCAATATAAGAACTCTCTTTTCTTATTTCTCCGCCATTTAAAAGTTTAGTCACTTTTAAATATGAGTTTTTTAGTAATATTTCTTCCGCAAAATGTCTGTATTCCGGGGTAATTACAATGAAAACTTCATCAATACTCCTTGATTTTTCAAATATTTCAATTGTATGCTCAAGTATTGTTTTACCGTTGGGACATCCGCACCATATCTGCTTCCTGAACCTGAGGCCAATATTATTCCGTAATTTTTCATTATAATTATTCTCCAATACCTTTTATAAGTTCTTTTATTACTGCTTTATCAGATTTTGATAACTGTGCATATGCTCCATGTCCAAAATCAATTTTTCTTGGATAACCCATATAATTTTTACCAAAAATTTCTACTAAATGATTGTGCGGATCACTCACAGTTGGGAATTTAAATCCTTCATACTCTATTTCTTTTAACGGTAAAATATCATTCTTAACCATAACCCAATTATTTCTGATGTACGTTTGATGCCCAAATTCAATCCCATACATTAAATCATTATCAGGATTATTAAAATCCAAATCTTTTTGAACATCATTTCTTAATTGTTTGTATTTATCATACAACTCTTGTCCATTTTCAAAAGTAATATTTTTGAGGAATTCACTTCTTTTTTCTTCCAACTCTTCTGTATAACGAATTTTTTCTTCATCATTCATTCCGCCATTACAGTAATCATATATAAAAACATCCACAAACAAATATTTGCATTTTTTATGACAAACTTTTAAAAGATAACTTCCTTTATTGCACATGTGTTTCAAATACAAATCTTTGTTTATAACTTTATCTTCAAATAATGATACAAATTTATCAAAATCTTCTCTCAACATACTTATATCTATATCATCATCCCAGGGGATATAGCCATTATGGCGAACTGCACCTAAAAGATTTCCGTAATCAATCCAATATTTAATATCATTATTTCTACAAACTTTATCAATTTCAAGCAAAATAGCTAAATTGGCAATCTGAATATCTCTGACTTGCCCTGTTGCTTTTGGCAATGTCGTAATATCCCTTCCTTCCTTTTTATATTTATAAAACGGATTAGAAATTTTTCTTATTAATACAACAGGTCTTGGGAAACTAATTTTTATACCAAATAACATTATACGATAACGTAAAAAATCTTCGGTTAATGAAATTGAAAATATTTTTTTTATTATGTTAAAGACTTTATTCATCATCTTCCTCCGAATTTAAAATATCTATTATTTGATTATACTCATTGCAAATTATTTCAAAAGGATTTGTATTACAGTTTTTTTCTAAAATAACATTTTCACTACTCAAACTTGAGCCCAAATTCATTTGGTATAAATCACCTTTAAACCCCTTTGCGACTCCGATTTTTGTATGATTCAAAACTGTCATTGCCCAAAAATAAATATCATCATTCGTTGGCAACAATTTCATAGCTTTTTCAGAATCATAAATGTCTTTATACAATGAATGAGGAGGATATAAACATCCTGTACCGCCTAATAACTGATTAAAATATTCCGGTTTTGATAAATCCCAATCCATAAATATTTTATTCGGCATTTTATTTCACCATTATCTGTTTTTAGTCTTCTTACCCGTTGCGCAATTAATGAAGTTGGATTTTTTTTATGCGCATCATAAAGACTTTCAAGCCAATCAATGGTTTCAATCATTTTTTTGTATTTTTTATTCCTGATACAATCTATATATTCTTGAAATACTTTAAAACGCATTTATACACCTTTTTATTTTCTTATTTCCGTATCGGCAGGCAAATGATTGTTTGCCTTGTCTTGAAGCTTTTGGTAATTGTTATATATACGTTTTTTTAAGCTGGAGGAACTTATACCTTCGCCATAAGGGAAATAAACTACATTTACACCCTGTTCTTTCAAGTAATCATATTTTCCTGTCCAGTCGTCACCTATAACAAATATGTCAAAATTTAGTTTTTTAACTTTATCTGTATGGTCAAGAGAACGTTGCGGAATAACTATATCAGGCCCCTTTATCGCTTTCATCAAAGCTATTCTTTCTTCAAAGGGAATTATAGGCTCAGATTTATAACTTGCAACGAGTTCATCAGTGTTAACTCCTACTATCAAAATATCTCCTAAAGCTCTTGCATATTCAATCATTTTTAAGTGATTGATATGAAGCATATCAAATGTCCCCGATGTATAAACAACTGTTTTATCTCCTATCATTATAATACTCCTTGTATTTGTTTTTCTTTAACATCCTCTATTGATAATTGAATTTTTTCTATCAATTCATCAAAATCCGCCAAATTTGTATTACCCAAATGTGATACACGCAGCAGTTTTGTCGCAAGTTCTCCACCGCAAGGATTTACATACATTCCGTACTTGTCTTTTAGAACTTGAATGACATCATAAGCACTGACTTCTTCAAACCATATTGGCGTAATCATATTTGAAATCGGATAATTAGGAATTGTAAGTCCAATTTCTTTTACCTTTGTTCTAAAGTATTCACATTTTTCTTTTACAATTTTTAATCTACTACTCAAACCTCCTTCACTGTCAATCATATCGAGCATATCCTGGATTTCATACATAACCAACACAGGAGGCGTATATGGGGTTTGACCTCTATCAATATTCCCTTTTAAGTAATCTTTAAAATCAAAATATTTTGAAGATGTTAAAGTATTATCATTGTATAATTTATCAATCATTCTTTTGCTAAAAGATACAATTGCACACCCCGGAGAACAGCACAAACCTTTTTGAGAACTTATTATAGTTAAATCAACCCCAAGTTTATCCATATCATATCTGTCTGCTAAAAACGCACTTATTGCATCGACAATAAAATATAAGTGATTTCTTTTGCAAAAATCAGAAAGCATTTGCATATTATATAACTGACCGGATGTTGTTTCGTGCATATTTACAAACAACGCAGTGTATCCTTTATCCTCGTATGGTTTTAAATGTTCTTCCGTAAGTTCTTCATTCCATTTTAAATTAATAGAATCGTATAAAACTCCGTGATACTCTAATAATTCACAGAATCTTTTACCGAAACCTCCGCCGTTTATTACTAAAGCCTTATCATGAATGCCCATGCAATTTTCAACAGTTGCTTCCATCGCTCCGGTCCCGGAAGAGGCAAGATAAATAGTTGCGTATTCTTCAGGATTTCCAAGTAAATCTGCTAGTCGCCGCAAAGTCATTTTTACCATGTTTCCATATTCTTCAGTTCTGAAGTGTATGAAACCTTTGCTTCTGATAATAGCTGTGCTGGGGTACATCTGTACCGGTCCGCAAGTAAATAATTTCACTATAATGTGCCTCCTGTTTTATAGTTTGATAATTTTTTAACGTATTTTTTTATTATTATTTCATCTTCTTTGGATAATTTTGCATATGCGCTATGTCCCAGTGTGATATCATTTGGATAAGCCATATAATCCCCAAAAAGTGATTTTAAATGTTCATCACAGTTACTGACTGCAGGTAATGTTATTCCTTCGTATTCGATGCCTTTTAACGGGAATATACTATCTCTTTTTTTTATCCAATTATATCCGTGATCTTCTTCATGTCCATATTCTACGCAGAACATTAAATCATTATTTATTTTATTTTCAGAATCAATACCATCATATAGATTTTTTCTAAATTCTGAATATTGAGCATATAAATCTTTTCCATCCTCAAATTTTATATTTGCCAGAAATTCCTTTTTCTTACTCAGAATATTTTTTGTATATTCAATTTTTTCTTCATCAGATTTCATTCCAATTTTGCAGTAATCATATGCAAAAACATCTACAAACAGAAATTTACAATTTTTTTGACAAACTTTTAATACATATGTCCCTTTAGGATTGCAGTAATGAAATAAATATAAATCTTTATCCTCACATACATTCTCAAAATTAGACATAAAAACTTCAAAATCCTCTCTTAACAAGCTAATATCAATATCATCATCCCAAGGAATGTAACCTTTATGCCTTACAGCACCTAAAAGATTTCCATA
>CACXAK010000219.1 GCA_902765655.1 uncultured bacterium
TGAAGACATTGGCGAAATGTCAGGCAATGAGTATCAACAAAATGAAAAAGCTATTTTTCATCAATTAAAAAATTTAGGAATTCCAAGACAAAGCCAACTTAGTGGGAATCCTGATGTAATTTATGTTCATTCGTATACCAAGGCAGACGGGACACAAGTTAAAGCACATTATCGTTCAAGAAATGGTAGTTCAATGACTGGTACTGCGGCGAATTTTAACAACAGCAATGCTAATAATTTTACATTATATGGATCAGTAAGTAAGGATGATAATGGCTTAAATGTAAATGCCATATCGGATTATTTATTAGGAATGTTTAATGATTATAAAAGTATTGAAGATCCTCTAAATGCTGCAGCATACACATTAGGTAGCTTTTTGACCAATTATATAGAGATGAAAGATGCAGATACCCATGGCGCTGATAAATATTTTCACGCTAGAGCTAATTACAATGCAGCTCAACAAGGTATTGTAGGAAGTGTTATTGCAAAAATGATAAGTGATTTAAGAGAATGGACTGATAATTATCGTAATATTAATGAAAAAGGTTATGATTCTGCATTTAGTTTAAAAGATATAAATGAAGATCAACAAGCCAATGAAGAAGGTCGGGAGCTTGGTCGGAGATTCCCAACATCATCAGCTTACGAAAAATTAAAATATCTTATGCCTAAAGGATTCCCTGAAAGATATAAACGGAAATAATTGTGGTAAAATAAAAATATGAAAGAAAAAAAACTTATAAAAATTAGTATAATATTTTTTAGCATTATTATTGTTATTCTAATAATTTTGGCTTTAATGTTGTTTAAAAGTATTTACAACTCTGATATAGATTCTTGTCTTGATAAAGGATATTGTTGGGATTATATTAGAAATCGTTGTGAAGAAAAAAACCAAGGTTTTTGTGTCAGAGATGAGCAAGATTGTACAGATAGACATGGTAAATGGTTAGAAGATAAAAAATATTGTTCATTACAATAAAGTTCTTGTTGTGACATAAATCATTTAAATGAATTATTGGTATTCCTACTGTTAATACAAATATTATTATTAACGATATAAAAAACATTTATCTACTCTATTAAACATACATGGATTATAGCATCAATTTAGGTTTATTGACACTTTCTAACAAATAAACTGAAAACACTTGATATTCTTTCAATAGAGAGTTAAATTGTGAATAACAATTAAATATTAGGTCGAGAGTTCCAATCTCTCAACATATATCATTAAATACATGTCCACTTTTTCGGGTACAGTCCACATTAAAACAGCCATTGAACACCATTTTAACAGGGAGTGAACAAAAAAAGAAACACATGAAACGGAAAATTAGGAAAGACTTTTATAAAATCAAACAAGAACTCGGTTTAAGTAACTATATGCTTGATGATTTAAGGTTTAGCAATCTTGACAATCAGATAAAAATAATATATTATTAGGTCACATTAGGTCTAATTGGGTGCAAATATGTTAGGAAATATAGATATCAAAATTAATAATCAAATGCTTTCAATTATTTCTGAAATTGATGAATTCAAAGGTTCCTGGAAGCTATTAGGCAAAATGGCTCCGGAAAAATTAAGAGCTTTAAAAAAAGTTGCAACAATTGAAAGTGTAGGTTCTTCAAACCGAATTGAAGGTAATAAACTTTCAGATAAACAGGTAGAAGAATTATTATCACGAATAAAAAAGCAATCTTTTGCGAATAGAGATGAAGAAGAAGTTGCAGGATACGCAAAGCTTGCTGATACAATTTTTGAGGATTGGGAAGTCATTCCGCTATCGGAGAATTATATAAAACAATTGCATAAGATTTTGCTTGAATATTCTTCAAAAGATGAAAAACATAAAGGCGAATACAAAAAAATATCCAATGCCGTTGCCGCTTATGATAGTGAAGGCAAAGAACTTGGTGTTGTTTTTGAAACAGCAACTCCTTTTGAAACACCATTAAAAATGCAGGAGCTTGTAGATTGGACAAACAAAAATTTGTCGGATAGGTTTTATCATCCGCTAATTGTTATTGGGATTTTTGTGGTTAATTTTCTTGCAATTCACCCGTTCCAAGATGGGAATGGTAGATTATCAAGAGCGTTAACAAACCTTTTGTTATTAAAATCAGGTTATGCTTATGTTCCTTATAGCTCAACGGAATCAATAATTGAGGATAACAAAGAGGGGTATTACAGAGCTTTAAGACAGACTCAGACAACTCTGAATAAAGAGCCTGACTATGAACCTTGGCTAATGTTTTTCCTGAAAACTTTACAGAAGCAAAAAATCAGACTTGAATATAAAATTGAACACACAAATACTTCTATTCAAACAAATTTGGATTTGCCGGAAATTTCAGCAAAAATTATGGAAGTATTTGAAACAAAAGACAGGGCAACAATTTCTGAACTGTCTGAATTAACCAAAACAAATATAAATACAATTAAAAAGCATTTATCAAGTTTGGTTGAAAATAATTACCTGATAAAACACGGCAAAACCCGCGGTGCTTGGTATACTAAAAACGCGTAACTTGACTGA
>CACXAK010000220.1 GCA_902765655.1 uncultured bacterium
TGGCTTTTCTGAAAAGATTTCCTATTTTCTCATCTACCATCCAATAAGGAAGTGTTACGGTATTCCAAATAAATTTGAATGGGGCAATAACAAAGTTTACAAACGGTTTTACAGAAACTTCTTTGCCAAATACCGTAAACATTTTGTCTCTTGTTCCCAAATCAAGAAATTCTTTTCCGTTTATATTTTTAACAGCTGATTTCCCGACCTTTTCATATTGGTCTGCAAGTTGAGTATATCCGTTCTTTCTCAAAACACTTACTGTTGCTTCAAATTTTGCAGGTGCAACGTGGTATGCAGTGCTCGTAATATTTTTATAGAACTGTGTAAATGGTCGGTATATAACTTTATCTTCAAATGTTTTAACCGCATTATCAGCATTTAATTTTTCTTTATTAATTCCCAATTTCGCAGATTTTTCGGCGCTCATATTTTCAAAGAATTTTAATGCCGCATTTTTAATTGCAGGAATATTCTTGAAACCTTTAATCGCGTACCCTGCAGCAAGCACAACCGCTGATGCCTTCATCAATGTATCAAATGATAACAGTGGTTTTTGCTGTTCTTTTATTTTTACTTCTTTATTATCAGCATTTCCGGTAGAAGAAACCTGAACATTTGGTTTAATTTCAGCTTCAGGGGCATGTTCTCTTTTGTTGATTTCTCTTGCTTTTTCAGGAGAAATTCTTGTAATATGCTTGCCGTTTGACAAACGTGAGAACATTTCGGTTATCAGAACCGTTATACCTGTTGTTAAAACGATTCCGAATTTTGATTTGTTTATGAATTTTTGAAAAGCACCCATTGTTATGAGTGTTAAATATCCGCTTGTTAAAATTCTGCTTGTTTCCTGCTTGAATCTTATTTTACGTTCTTTTTCTGCAGCTTTTGGATCATCGTCCATCATTCTTGACAGGTTATAAGCATCATTTGCCAAAAATATTGCAGGAGGTAAACCGGAAACAAGTCTGTTTAATGCTCTTTCATGCTTTGTATCATAATTGCCTGTTTTATAATCAAACGGTTTTGTAATAGTTTGGAATACACTTGATTGCATATTTTCTTCAACTTCAGCCGTAATTTTGGCTAAAGCTGTTTCATCAGGTGCAACTCCGTGAATCTTTTTATACCCTTCAATTGCATCTTTTAATTTATTTTCTCTGTATGTGATTAAACCCACAAGAGAATTTACTTTCCTGTCAATTTTTGAGCGCTGCCTGATATTCTTGAACATAGGCATCTTTAATGTTCTTTCAGACCATCCTCTTAAACCCGGGATTTTTCCAGCCATTTCAACAAGACCGTTAAGTACATCACCAGGTAATATTTTGAAGGGATACAAAATACCATCCCATGCTAAATGCGGGATGGTTTTTTTATGAATAGTGATATTATCTCCATCCATAGAAATTAATTTATTTGTTCTTTTACGGTGAACAATAGCAACATCATTGAGTAGTTCTTCTCCCATGTCGCCCAAATATTTTCTTGTAAATTCGAGAAATGCTTGTTTGCTGTATGTTTTTTCAAGCGGTTTATACAACTTCGGCATAAAAGAAAGACCTTTAAAACTTAAATCATGATGATTATTGTTTAAAGGTCTCTCAATATCTCGATTATTATTTTGCGGATAGGAATTCCAACTGCTGACAGGAGCTCCGTCTTTAGGGGATAGATACCCCATCTTTTCTCGATGCTGGTCTATTCGGAATTTTGTTACACTATCCACTAACATTTTATTCTTTCCACCTTTTGGTATTCTCTTTCATTTTAAAACAAAAAGCAATATTTTTTTGCGCAAACTTTACAACTATTTACATTAATATATAAAGATAACATATGTTATGTGAATAATTGCTTGATGCATAGTTTTATACATTCAAACTTATTTATAGCCATAGTGCATTATGGACTTATAAATTTCGTTATTATATAATCATTCTTGACAGAAGGGTGGTAATAATGAAAAAAGCTTTATTAACAGCAGCAATTTTATTATGTGCAAATATGGTTTGGGGAGCGGGAGCTCAGGTATTCAAACTTGATAACGGTCAAACGGTCATTATTCAGGAAGTAAAAAATAACCCTATTGTCACTATTGATACATGGATTAAAACCGGCTCGATTGATGAAGATGATTCGAACAACGGAGTTGCGCATTTTTTGGAGCATCTGTTTTTTAAAGGTACAAAAAATCACGCTCCGGGGGAATTTGATAAAATCCTTGAAACAAAAGGCGCAATCACCAACGCAGCCACAAGTAAAGATTTTACTCACTATTACATAACTATTCCATCGAAAGATTTTGACCTTGCAATGGAACTTCATGCAGATATGCTTATGAATCCTATGATTCCGCGAAATGAAATGGAAAAAGAACGCAAAGTTGTTTTAGAAGAAATTAATAAAGATTCAAATTCTCCTCAAAAGAAAATGTATGAAAGCATAGATTCAATGCTATACACATCACACCCTTATAAAAGGCGTGTAATAGGAAAAAGTTCAATCATAGAAACAATAACAAGAGAAACAATAACAAGAGAAAATGTTTTGGATTTTTACAATGCACATTATTCTCCGTCAAATATGGTAACTTTAGTTGTCGGGGATGTTGATTCAAATTATGCCCTTAATAAGGTCAAAGAAGTTTTTAACGGAAACATAAAAAAAACTGAAAAGAAAATATACCCGAAAGAAAAACCGTTAACCGAACAAAAAAAACAGGTTGAATATATCGACACACAATCCGGCTACATGCTTATCGGTTTTCGTTCTACATCAATAACTGATAAGGATTCTTATGCAATGGACGTTTTATCAACTATTTTGGGAGAAGGACGTTCATCTGTTCTGAATCAGGTTTTAAAAGAAAAAAAACGTCTTGCATTTTCTATCGGTGCAGGAAATATGACCTATAAAGATGACGGGATTTTTTATATAAGTGCAAATTTCGAGCCGGAAAAGTGCAAATCTGTTCAGGATACAATTTTTGATGAAATAAAAAAGATTCAGAATAAAGGGGTAAGTGATGAGCAACTGAACTTGGCTAAAAATATTATTGAGCGAACAACGCACTATTCAAGAGAATCTGTATCAAATATTTCAAATGAAATAGGATATACTGTTGCTTTAACAGGGGATATAAAATTTTATGATAATTATCTTCAAAACATTAAAAACGTATCTGCTGATGATGTAAAACGCGTAGCAAACAAATATTTGGGAGTTAACAAAAGCGCAGTTTCAATATTACTTCCTGAGGATAAAAAAGATATTCCTGTTGCAAACAAAAAGAATTTAAATAATGAGCCACAGCTAATTAATGAAAATTCTCAGACACAAAAATATCAATTATCAAATGGGGTATCGCTTCTATATACCCAAAACACATTCAATGATATTATCGGTATAAGCATAAATGTCAAAGGAGGTCAGCTTCTTGAAAGTAAACCGGGAGTTGCCCTTGTTGCGGGTGCTTCTTTAATTAAAGGAACAAAAAATTATTCCCCTGTTGAATTATCTCAGGTTTTGGAAGATAACGGAATAAAAATTGCACCATCAGTTAATGCGGATTTATTTTCAATATCCGTACTCACGACAAAAGATCAGTACGAAAAAACAATGGAATTATTATACG
>CACXAK010000221.1 GCA_902765655.1 uncultured bacterium
TGGCAGCCATATGTAAGTATGCGAATGGTATGGAACATAATGGATCAGACGGATTTCCATGCAAACAATGTTTCATTACCTGAATTGAGTGTTAAACCTTACTTCCAGTATGGTGTCGGTTTACAAAAACGCTGGGGTGACAGATTCACCGGCTTCTTACAGGCAATGTTAAGAAGCGGCGGTCGCAACGGTATTGCATTATCTCTCGGTTTGAGATGGGCAATAGGTAAAGATCCTTTGGAGAGTAAAAATAAATAATAAATCAAAAGCGGATTGACAATTTGCCAATCCGCTTTTTTATAAATTTCTTATAATTTAATTAATTTACCTGCATCTCTTTTTCAAATCCGAATAATGAACTTACTGATTCATCATCGTGAATTCTTGCAATTGCCTGTGCAAGTAATGGTGCAACAGAAAGCTGCTTGATATTTGATGGCATTTTACTCATATCCAGAGGAATAGTATTTGTTACAATACATTCCGTAATCGGAGCAGAACCCAAGCGCTCAATTGCAGGGCCGGAAAATACAGGGTGTGTTGCACCGACATAAATTTCTTTTGCCCCTTTTGATTTTAACAATTTTGCCGCTTCGCAGATAGTTCCTGCCGTATCAATGATATCATCAAACATTAAACAAACTTTGCCTTCAATATCCCCGATTACATTAGTTGCAATTGCTTCATTGTGTTTGTCACGGCGTTTATCAATAATAGCAATAGGACAATCGAGTTTTTTTGCAAAATATCTGGTTCTGTTAGCACCGCCCATATCAGGTGAAACAGCAACCATTTCATCAGGATCAATATTCAAATTTTTAATATAATTTGTCAAAATAGGTGCTGCAAAAATGTGGTCAACCAAAATATTGAAAAATCCCTGAATTTGACCTGTATGTAAATCCATTGCAAGAACTCTGTCAGCACCTGCTGTTGTAAGTAAATCAGCAACAAGTTTTGCTGTTATTGCTTCTCTGCCTGATGTTTTTCTGTCCTGTCTTGCATAACCGTAATACGGAATTACTGCTGTAATTGATTTTGCGCTTGCGCGTTTAAATGCATCTATGATAATTAGGAGTTCCATAAGATTTTCATTTACGGGATTGCAAACCGGCTGAATTATGAAAACATCATCCCCTCTGACACTTTCTTTAACCTGAACATAAATTTCTCCGTCAGAAAAATTTTTAACAACCATAGGTCCGATTGTTGTTCCGAGTTCGTTGGCAATTTCCTGAGCTAATTGCGGATTTGAACGTCCAGCAAATAATTTAATATCATGATTAGGACTAATTGCCCTTTCAAGCTCAGGATAAACTTTTTCTTCAATAGCAACCATTTATCTTATATTCCTTTCCATACTCACATTAGCATGATGTATTATAATTTTCACAGACCTCAACTTCAAGTCTGTTTTAAGTTTTGTAATAGTAAAAAGTTTATAAATTTTATTTTTTGCTATTAAAAATTTTTATTTTCAATAAAAACAATTTCTACTGTTTAGTTGCAACGGTATAGAGGAATTTTCAAAGCTTGCAATATAAATTATAATTAAACAACTCTAATCAATACTGTGAATATCATATATTATGTTCTGAATAAAGCCAACTATAAGAAAGAATACAACCATCATTATTGGTAAGAACGCAAAAATTATACCTAATATCTGGAATATTTTAATGTATTTGTTATTCAAAAATTTTTCATTAGTTATTCTTTTCCAACTGATAAGTTCAAATACGTATACAAAAAAGGTAATTAAATAAAATAATATATTTAATCCTAAAATCAATAGAAAAATATAAGCAAATGCAATAGTAGGGAATCCATTATGGGGTGCACGCATAATGGAGATAAAAAAAGCACACAATAAAACAAAAATTATCCAGCCACAAAAAGATAAAAAATTGAAACTATAACGATTTCTAAATTTATCTAAAAACATAAGTAAATCTTACAAAAAAACGAAAGGAAAAACAACTATGACAAAAACAGAGACAACAAATTTTGATAATGAAATGAAAGCACTTTCTCAAGGTGTTTACAAAGGAAATGAAAAATCAATTCCAAAAGATTGGATTAAAGTTTCTGAATTTGACAAAAAGAGCGGATTTCACGGTGAAGCGTTTTACAAAAATGGGAAAGTTGTAATTGCTATGCGTGGTACTGATGAAGTAGTAAATGATCTCATTAAAGAAGATATTGGGCATTTAGCAATGAAAAAAATCCCAAACCAATATGCTGATGCTCAAAAATTCTATGAAAAAGTTAAAAAAGATTTCCCTAATCAAGAGATTGTTTTTACAGGACACTCATTAGGCGGCAGTCTTGCACAATTAATGTCAAACAAAACAGGACACGAAACAGTTACATTTAATGCCTATGGTGTGAGAGATATTTTGCAAGGAAATGTTAGAGATGATTTAGATAACATAAGAAATTACGGACATGTCGATGATTCAATATA
>CACXAK010000222.1 GCA_902765655.1 uncultured bacterium
ATAAATCCTGGAGAAGATGGTCGCCCTGTAATACTATAGTTAGTACCTTTTATATCAATAGTTTTATTTCCAAGACTTTCTAAAGAAATTGACTCTTTTACAGGAGCATTAGCAACTTGTTTATTTATACTTGCATTATATTCTTCTTTTGTGGCATCTGATATTTTTACTTTGCCATGATCATATTCTATTTTTTTGAAAGACTTCCCACCTACATCTTCAGAATAATAATACGGACCATCATTAACTAAATCATATTGTGCGCCATTTGGCATATCTATTATCCCTGATTTATCTAATTTCATTGTTCTTTTTGTATATCCGGAAGCTGTGTATACTTCATAATCAATCTCAAGTTCTCCATGCGAAAAATCAATATATTTACCATTTTCTACAAAATGAGTATGACTTCTGTTGACCGGTCCAGAAGTTCCCTTCGTACCAAGTCCATCATCGTAGATATACCTGACATTTTTTTCTGTATACGCATTTTGAGTAGGAGTAGCACCTGCTTTAATGCCTCGTTTATCAATAATGTACTGTTTATAATCTCTTTCTGTTACATCTGTAATTACCATTTGACCATTAACGTTTTCTAATTTTTGATACGTTTTATTAGCTCGTCCTGAACTTTCAATTATGGTATATTCCCTATTTGCGAGTCTATGCCTTATATACCCTTCATTATCTCTCAAGAAGATACATCCATCTAACCTTTTTTCTACTTTAAACGATGACGGAACTAAAGTTGTACGACCACCATCATCGTACTGCCAATGATTATATTTAACCTCTTGAGATTTCCCGATACTTGCCTGTGGTTTTGCTGTTTCAATAAATTGATTTTGATTAGATTTAGACCTTTTAACAATTTCGATACCTGCGGGATTGCCTTCTGAAGCTTTTCGTGGAGTTGCTTTCTTAAATGTTCTTCCTCCGTATGTAACCGTATTTGATTGATTTGGTACAGGAGTCGGCTCTGGAGTTGACTTTTTACCGCCGAACAATTTGTTCCAAAAACCTTGCTTTGGAACATCATCCGTTCCTCTTGCAACCAAATCGCCCATATTTAAAAATCTGTTTAAATCAGCATCAGGATCATTGTCAGGAATATGAGCACTATTATTTGTCCATTTTGGCATTTGAGATTTTGGCGTCGAGAATTTTTTGGATACTCCATCGATAGCATTACCAAATGTTTTTTTAAATTTTCTTACACCATCCTTCAACAATCCGGTACCTGCCGCAGAACCAAGTCCACTAAAGGCAGTATTCGTCAGGGTACCTGATAATGTAACATCCCCGGTTTGAATTTTTTCCTGCACCGCACCTGTTGCCACATCACCTGCAACATTTGCCCCGACCTGAACAAATTTTCTGCCTTTTGCAACAACCTGAGCGGCTTTACCGACTGCACCGCCTGCAAATACAGCAGCACCATCAATTGTGGCATCCTTCAATATTTGACCGTGATCCGTACCTTCACGGAATACACCTTTATCATCCACAATTTTACCGGATGAATCTTTATGCTGCCCTGTTATGTGCATTCTGTCAGATTCTTCAATTGCAGCAGACGCTACAGCTGTCCCTGCCGCTGCGGCACCTAATGCGACTAAACCTGTCCCGCCTGTTGCAACCCCTACAGCTATTCCTGCACCGATTTTGGTTGAGGTTTTAACAACAGCTGCACCTGTTTGTTGAGATTGAACATAATCTGAAGCTCTTTTTGTTATTTCTTCTTGTATTTCTTTTAATGCTTCTTTGCTATACGGTTTACCATATATTTTCTTAAATTCAGCATCAAATGCCGCATCACTCTTTTGTGCGGCAGCTTTTAAGGCCTTCATATTTTTATTATGTTTTTGATAATATTCACGGACTTGAGAGGCAGTATTTCCTGTACTAACGCCTAATTTTTCACCAAGCTCATTATTCCACAATTTTGAAAAACTGTCAGCAACATCACCTGCCCAACCATCTTGAGACAATTGTTTATCAACATTGGCTTTTGCATTATTGCCGGATTTTATAAGACTGTTAATCGTCTTTATCCTATCATTTGACACATTATATTGAGATTTTGTAGGTTGTTTTTTTACTTCAACTTTGTCCGATTTTTCGTCATATTTTGCATAATCAGCTTTTAATATGGTACCGTCTTTTGCTCGAACCCACTGTTTTCCTTTTGCATCAGCAACAAGACTTCTGCCTTCCGGTAAATCCTTGAGTTTTATATATTGCTTTTCGACAAGTTTACCTTCACTGTTTTTAACTTTACCGCTTACAACACTTGAATCTTTATTATCAATTACTCCGTCTTTATTTGTATCGAGTTTATCAAATATCGATTTTTGGGATTCATCTTTAATATCAGTGCGTTTTGCTCCGAATTTAATTTGAGAAAAATTGTTAGCATTGTTTACGTTTTTATTAGCATTT
>CACXAK010000223.1 GCA_902765655.1 uncultured bacterium
TAAGCTTGCTTCAGGTAACAGAATTAATTCCGCAAAAGACGATGCTGCAGGTTTACAGATTGCTGACAGAATGACATCTCAGATCAACGGTCTTACCCAGGGTAACAGAAATGCCAATGACGGTATTTCACTCTGCCAGACTGCTGAAGGAGCTCTTGACGAAGTAACAAATATGTTACAGCGCATGAGAACTCTTGCTGTTCAGTCTGCCAATGGTACCAACAGCTCTGCTGAAAGAACTGCAATAAACGAAGAAGCACAAGAATTACAAAAAGAAATTAAAAGAATAGGAGGAGGAACCATGTTCGGCGGTTCTGGAAATAGTGTATTCAAAGATGACGACACTACATTCCAGGTTGGAGCTGACGGGGATGGCAACTCACGGATAACACTTAAACGCAAGTCAATGTCTAACGTTTTAGGTACAAACGCAACACTTACTTTAGCTTCTCAGAATAAAGCAATTTCTGCAATTGGACAATTGGACACGATGATTGCTAAAGTTGATAAATATCGCGCAGAGTTAGGAGCTACACAAAACCGTTTAGAATCGACAATTTCCAACCAGGAAAACGTAATTGAAAACGTTAGTGATGCGCGTTCACGTATCAAAGATGTTGATTATGCATCAGAAACCGCGAAAATGGCACAACAGCAAATTCTGCAGCAGGCTTCAACTGCCATGTTAAGTCAAGCAAATCAGAAGAATTCTATTGCTTTGAATCTGCTTGGTTAATGTATGATTCATGACTGATTGTCTAGTCCGGCTTGCCAAAGCCGGGCTTTTGTTGTTTGTTTTGCTCTCAATCACAGTAAAATAAATAATTCCAAGTTACAATTATTCTAGTGATAGAAGATACAAATGGAGAATTGTTGTGAATTGTGGCAATAACTTGCAAAATACGATTTCAATTTTGGAACAGACCAAGAAGGAATTAAACGATACATTTACTGCGCAAAAAGCTTTGATTGACAACATCCCTTATTACCTCGAAAAGAATCTTGAAGCATTACAAAAATATTTTCCAAATCTTTACGAAAAATTCAAAAACTACACCCTAAACGATAGTTACAAATTAACCTGCAACTCAAATGGAGAGCCTAATATTCTCTATCCCGACGGACATTTATTTTATACACAAAACCCTTTTTCCGACTGTAAAAAACAAGTAGAAGATTTTGTTAGCAATTTTTATAATAAAACTGTAATTTCTGATGATAGAAAAGAACCTAATACTTTAAACCAGCTCCATTTTCATCACAAAAACAAGTTGTTATCTGAAATTGATAATATAAGAAAAAGAATTAATACCCATAATGTTTACAAAAAACAAAAGAAGACACAACATTTTGAATCAATACCTATAATGTTTATGTTTGGGATTGGACTCGGTTTTCACCTTGGATATCTTTATGAACGAATCAGCCCTGTTAATCTGTATATAATTGAACCATGTTCCGATTTTTTTTACCTTTCTTTATGCGTTTTTGACTATTCAAGTTTAATTAATTACATCAAAAGCCAAAAATTTGGTCTTAAGTTTTTTATAGGGGACGTTCAAAGTGAATTACTTTTAGATATAAGCAATTATTCCGATAAATACCCCATGAATTTCGCCTTCACATCTTTTTATACTCACTACCTTTCAGACAAGATGGAAGAATTATCTATTGTTTTGAAAAGAGATCTGCAATCTATAATCCTGACATTCGGTTTTTTTGACGATATTCTTACTGGAATGTGTCAAAGCAAAACAAATATAATTAATCATACTCCCATCCTTGAACAGCAAAAAAAACTACCTCAGCGATATACTTTATTCCCCGCTTTGGTTATTGGTAACGGTCCTTCACTTGATGATGAACTTGAATTAATAAAAAAAAATAACAACAAAGTATTCATCATAGCTTGCGGTACAGCTCTTACAGCACTCTTGAACTATGGGATAAAAGTTGATATCTATGTTGCAGTTGAAAGGACACCTGATGTTTATGCTTCCTTACTAACAATAAAAAATCCTAAACTTTTAGATAATATTCTATGTATTGCACCCGATACAACATTTCCGTCAACCATTAATTTATTCAAACACAGAGTAATAGGATTCAAGGGAAATGAAGCAATGTACAGAGCTCTTGTAATCAATAAAAAGTTAGACAACTACCAAAAATACTACCCTTTAGACTTTATAAATCCACTTGTATCTAATATGGGGCTTGTTATTGCTACCTACCTCAAATTTAAAGAAATTTATTTGGTAGGTGTAGACTGCGGTACTGCCTATGAAGAGTCACACTCTAAGTATAGTCTCTATTACGAAAATAAAATGCTGAAGAAAGAATATGCTGATATGACTTTGAATCAAAATCATAAAGTTTATCCAGGTAATTTTACCGAGACTGTAAAAACCAATGATTTGTTCA
>CACXAK010000224.1 GCA_902765655.1 uncultured bacterium
CATTAAAAAATGATGATAAACGTTGGTTCGAAGTAACAAAATGCCCTATTATTAATCACGAGAAAAAAGTTATCGGTATATGCAGTGTTGCAAGAGATATTGATGCGGAAAAAACAGCATTAGAACAAAGAGAAACTTATGTAGCGACTTTAACTCACGACCTAAAAACTCCGACAATTGCACAAATAAAAGCTCTTGATTTATTGCTAAACGAGCATATAGGGCCACTGAATAACGAGCAAAAAGAATTGCTTACCCTAACAAAAGATTCCTGTAATTTTATGTATGAAATGCTTTCTACACTATTAAGCACATACAAATACGAAAATGGTGATTATTCGTTAAATTATGAAAAGTGTAATATAATTTCTCTTGTTGAAGAATCCATAAATGAATTAGATGCAATGCTAAAAGAAAAAAATGTAACAGTTCATGTACATACTGAAGGCAGTAATTTTGATACCGATATTGACAGAATGCAAATAAAGAGAGTTCTTACAAATATCTTAGGAAATTCTATTTCTTACGCATACGATGATACCCAAATTATTGTTACAATAAAACAAGATGAAAATGGTATAGCATTTGAGGCAAAAAATAAAAGTGCATATATAAATCCTGAAACAATGGATAACTTGTTTAAAAAATATGTTTCACATGCCGCAAAATTCAATAAAGTTGGAGTTGGACTAGGTTTATATCTATCAAAACAAATAATAGATGCTCATAACGGCAATATATATGCAAAAAGTTTTGAAGATAACAGTAATGTTTTTGGTTTTACTTTACCGATTGTAAATGAAGCAGCAAATGTATCTTAATCTCATAGTTAATTTAACCTTGTTCCAAGTGTATAATTACATGAGGTTTCTAACCCAACTACATAAGTCTCAAAATACCTGTTCTTTCTTCTCAAACCGGCTGTAGTAAGACGAGTAATTTGTTTTGTTAGTTTGAACATTTTATTTCTTAAAACTCGCTTGTTATAGTGGTTTTGCTGGTCGGAAGTACAACATCATTTACCCACAACGTAAATCTATTTACTCACTATTTTAAGTGTTTTGGGATAGTGTGCTATTGTCAAAATATGTCCGGTATTAATTATTTGTTGGGTTGTACCCAACCTACTCTCTGCATAATTTGTGATAAAATTTCACTGTCGCAGGATTCTAAAATAGTCCCCCGTCGACATTGTAATAATGTTGGGCAGATATGCCCAACCTACAGATTTTATAGCACTAAATAATTACACTATTTCATTATCACAAAAAGATTTATATTGACAGTATTGGCAAGCAGGATTTTTTTTGCGGTCTTTTTGCTCTATCGGTTCAAATTTATAACTTCTGATATCTTTAATTGCATTTCTAAATTTTTCTAATACAGCCGTACATTCTTCATCAGTAAAATGTATGTCCAAATTTTTGTCACATTCATCAGGGAAAATAAAACCTGTGTTTTTGACTTTGCAATTTGATTCTTTTTCAAAGAAATATTTATATAAAGCAATTTGGTTATAATAATCTTCGTGTTCGCCGCCGATGCAGATTATTCCCAAATCTTTGGCTTTTCCGGTTTTGTAATCGTAAATAGAATACGTTCCGTCAGAATTTTTATCAATTCTGTCAATGATTCCACAAAATCTGACATCATCAAGCGGAAATTCAATACGTTTTTCTGACGCATGCAATTGGTTTACCGGAGTGTTGCATAATTGAACATAATATGTATTAAGAGCATTTTCGCCTCTTTCCGATAAAATTTTGCGCATTTCAGGTGTCGAAATTGGCAAATTATTTAATTTGTCAGTGAAAAATTTTATAAATTCGGATTTTTGCGGATAGTATCCGTTTTTCAATGCAAATTTTACCGCTTTTTCGCACGCTTCGTGAACCGCAGAACCATAATGCATATTATCGGCATTCCCATCTTTTGCAGGAAAATCCAAAATATATTCATAAAAATATTGTCTCGGACATTTCAGGTAAGTATTTACGGATGTAGGAGAATACTTCTGCTGTGCAAGTTTTGCATCTACAATTGCATGAAATTCTTTTGTATAGTCATAATCACGCTTGATAAATGTTTTTGTTATTTGGGCCCAATATTTATCTTCATCAAGTTTTTCCGGTTTGACTTCTGATGTTTTATCCTGATGCGAAGATATTAATTTTGTTAATTTTTGGGTTTTACTATCTGTCATATCAGGATATGACAGATAAAGAGAGTGTCTTGCTCTTGTCATACCTACATACATAAGTTTAACATTGTCTGCCCATTTGATTTGGGCAAGTTCTTCCTTATTTTTATATTCGCTTTGAGGCAGCGGAATTATTGCTTTATAAGATTTGTTAGAAGATTCCCATTTTTTATTTTCTAAAGTCGGCATAAATACATAAGAAAATTCTCTCCCTTTAGAAGAATGATATGTTGACAATTGAACCGCATTTAATGTGACAGGTGCTTTGTCAGTTTTTATAACAGTTTCCCCGCCATATGCCATTTCAAGATATTCTACAAAATAATCAAGTATAATTGATTCATTTGTATCGGAATAATTTTTGGCTTCGTCAATAATTTTTGCAATACCCGCAATATTTTCATTTTTATTTATTTCCGAATTGACGAAATAATCAAAAATACCTGTTTTTGCGCCTATTTCCAGCACAACATTTTTTAAAGTTTCATTTGTTCTGTAACCTTGCAAGTAATCATAAGTTAAAACAAAATCGACAATTTTTTCCGGTTTTTTAAATTTTGATTTATCAATAGCCCTCATTGCATCAATAAATGTAGGGTATTTTGTTTTTTCCATAAACAAAGTTTCATAATCTTTTGAATTTATGCTAAACGGCGGAAGCAACAGTAATTTAAATATTTTATCCGAATGTAATTCAGGTGAAGTCAGCATTTGCATGTAATAAAACAATACAAGTGATGATTTGATAAGAAAAATATTTTTACCGTCTTTAAGTTCGTAAGAAATATTTCTGTCCTTTAGCATTTCGGCAAATGATTCAAGCTCCCCGTTTGATGTTGTAAGAATTGCAATTTCTGATAAATCTTTTTCTCCGTCATCGTTTTTCGGGCATTTATCAGAATTTATAATTTCTTCTATTTTATCAACGATTCTGACATATTCTTCCAATTTATTATTGTATTTGCACAATTCTACGGGTTTATCAAATTTTATAATTTTTTCATTTTTTGCAGTTAATTTTCCATCAATTCCTAATTGTGATTTCAATCTGTTTGGATCTTCTTTTGCAATCAGTTCTGCAAAATCGAGTATAGATTGAGTTGAACGC
>CACXAK010000225.1 GCA_902765655.1 uncultured bacterium
AATCTTTATCTTTTAAGATTAATTCATATTTAAGATCGTAATCTCCCGGAATTGCTATATTTTTGTCAAAGACAGCAAAGCCCTCAACTATTTCTTTATAGCTGTCACCTGTAGGAGAAGTTTTAACGACCTTTTCCACCGGTGATTTATAGTTTGACACTACAAGATATGCTGTATTAAACGGCTCTCTTGTAATCAGCCAAGCACAGTAGCCGTCATCATCTTCAATTATAATTTGGGCTTCTCCGCCTGATATAATTGCGTTATTTTTGACTAATCTGTCAATGGCATCAAATTTTGTATAAAAATCTTCATTATCGTTTCTGCTCATTGCAACTTCTGAACCGATGGTATATTCTAAGCCGCCCTGAGTGAAACTTTCATCCCCGTCGGCGTACATTACAGGTCTTTGAGCATATTTACCTCCCGGGAGCAATTTATATTTTGCCCATTTATACAATGCACCGTTTTCATCAAGCTGTGCCGGATATTGGTCTATAACATGAAATTCTCCGTCCTGATTGTTATATGTTTTCAATATTGAGAGCATATTTCCGCTTTTGAATTTTGTATTGTAATTTACAAGATTTTGGTTATCATCAGTTATCTTTTCAGGTGTTTTGTCAAATTGGGAAATAATATCATTCCCCCACAATACATCAAAATTCATATCTTCGTGATATTCTTTGTAGAAATTATCCCAGAGCATATATTCTGCCAATGTCGCAAAATATGGGATTTTCTTTTTCATTGTTGTATTCAGTTTATGCAATACATAACGCGGAGCCCGATAGCTTATCGGACGGCCGTTTTGCTCGGATACTTCATCTACAACGTGATCTATATGATCAACTCTGAAGCCGTCAAAATTATAATCTTTTTGTAGTTCTTCCATACTTTTTATGAATAAATCTATTACGTTTTCGTTGTATTTCCCGTTTTCAAGATTTACAAAATAATACGGAGTCTGACAATCAAGATTTGCAAGCGGAGTGACATCGTCTCCTTTAAAATCAAAATGCTTAAACATCGGGTACCCGCCGCATTCACTCATTCCGTCAAACACAGGAACTCCTGCGCTGCACCACGCACCGCCCGGTGCTGGCCATAATCCTTCACTAATCAGTAATTGTATTACTTCTATTTGTTTTGTTATGTCTTTTTCTTCAAGATTTTTATCATTTTTAAATTCGTGGACTTTTGCAACCAAATCCTTTACGCGTTTATGAATTTTTGCCTGATAATTTTTTTCTAGCATCGAGTTGGATAAATTCTTTTTATGCTCAATCATGATAGATTCGAAATTGTCATAAAGTTCCTGATATGCAGGGCTCAAATCTCCGCTATTACCTTTTAATCTTTGCAGATAAACATCTTTTGTAATTTTTATATCATCTTCGTCGTGATCTTTGGATAAAAATTCTGCAACTTCATTGACTTTAGATTCAAGTTGTTTTTGTATTTCCACAACGTCATACCAGCGTGCAACCTGCGGATTGGCAAGCACAAACTTTGAAAATCTGCCGGTCTGAGGTAAAATATCATAAATAACAGGATGCCCTGCAAGCTGAGCCATTGTAATAAATGTTTGTAATTGCTCTTTTACATTTAAACCGGTAATTTCTTCAATATATTCATCATTAAGTTTAGGACTTACTTCACTGCTTTTGGGCAGATATGCGCAACCGAATTCTCTCGGGTGGAACGGAATTAAATAAATTGTTGTTCCGTAAATATTATTATCCAGATTTCCGCTTGGTAATATCAATAATTGTTTCAGCCAATCGAAGAATTTTCCTGTTTCCTCTGAGTGGTTACCGTTTCCGAGTGCTGCAAGGTTTATAAGTTTAATATCATGCCCTTCTTTTTTAAACCAGTCGGAGTTTTTCTCGTGATTTCTTGCTAATACGCTGATTTGATTATTCTTAAAAGAAAATTTCCCATCTTTAAATACACCATTTTGAATCCATTTTTGTTCCAATGCGTATAAAACTTCTTCATTTGTCAGTTCTTCCTGAGCTTTTTTGTAGGAATAAGTAAGGTACCCGTACTTTTGTATGTGCATTTCAAGGTATTTTTTGCGAATCTCAGGTATCGTATCAAACGGATATGCCTGTTTCAGAATTTCATAAATTCTGTTTAAATCCTTATCTGTTGAAGTAGTTTCTTTCTCTCTCTTTGCGAATAAAAAATCTAGCATAAATTTCTCCCTATAAACATATAAAAATTATATCATATCAAAGTTGGGCGATATATTCCCAATGTGATATAAGCAGAACTTGTTACAAAAATTATTATAAAAGTAAACCATTATATAAATAAAGCAAAAAGAGAATTTTAAAATTCTCTTTTTGCTGTAAAATTCTATATTTGAATCTGTTTTTATGCCATTTTATCAGCTTCTTTTGCCGCTTGTTTATT
>CACXAK010000226.1 GCA_902765655.1 uncultured bacterium
CGATTTTTTCTCCTTTAATTTTATATTTTGCGGATTGCGTCTTTACTATCTTACCATTAACAAAAGTTTCAATCTTTATATAATCGTATCCGGTAAATGTATCGCCGTCAATATATATTTCAGCTCTGTCTGTTAGTTTTTTCTTTCCGTATTTCCCGTATTTTGTAAATATTACATGTCTGTCATCTGAATCCTCTACATTTATTTCTGCCTTAGCTCCGTTAAACATGTTATATAAAGTTATGACGTCATCACTACGTGATAAGTTCCACATGTCTAAACTTTTTTCTTTAAAAATGTCCGCATTTTGCTCTAATCTTGATGATGTAACCCTCCAGGTACCGAAAAAAGATTTCGGGACGACAGATACCGAACCTTTAAGCAATGTTGGCTGCTCTGCAAATACAATGCAAGGACAGATAAGTAAAAGTAACAATATTGTAAAAATAACTTTTTTCATATAAATATTTTAATTAATAATTTTAATTTGTCATTTTATTTTGTATTTTTAATCTATATGACTTTTTATGCCGATAGACGCATTGTTATCTATATCGATGACATGTTTTATGATTGAATGAGCCGTTAATAGCAGATATGGATTTATTTCTGTCGTCTGGCTCATGTTTACGCTTGCTTTTGCTTTATCCGAGTTTGGCTTGAAATCTTTTTTTACTTCATAAGATGTCAAAGTATCAACCGAATAATGCTTTTTATCTTTATCTAATCTCAAATCAAGTTCTTCTCTTGGAAATTCTTCTGAGCATTGTATTGCAACCTGTACTGAATTTGAAGTTTCAAGGTACAATGTAGCCACAACCGTTCCATAATTTATTGTTGTAATTGTAACTGTCAAAATGCTTTCACTTTCTGATGATTTTTCTTTTTGAGTAACTTCAAGATCAAAATCTACTCCTTCTTTTAAAGGCAGCCATGGCAAATAGAGCATCAAAAGAAGTTTCATAGTTTTTGTCGGTTCATTTTCTGCCGCGATTGCAATGCTTGCATTTATAAGTTTTGCCATTTCTTTTAGCTGAGAAAGATCTTGAATTCCCATTTTTGATGCTTCTGTCATAGTCATAATTATTTTAGTTAGCGCATCTTTCCCGTTTGTCTGTATCATTTGCGCTATTTGGCTAAGGTTTATCATTCCGTTTGATAATATGTCCAAATTTTTTAATGATGCCTGTAATTGAGTTGCCATTTGCTTATTTACTAATTCTGACATATTTGAAAAATCAAGCCCCTGTAATTGGGCAAGGATTTGTGCCTGAAGCTGAGAAATTGAATTTCTTTGTGCGGCAAGCTGAGCAGAAAACATCGCATTAAATTGTCCTGTATTGAGCCCTCTCTGCATCATATAAATAAATTCATTTAAGTTTTTTGGAACACCCATTAAATCTTTTGCATAAATTGCTCTGTCTAAACTTTTTAGAGTATTCATTTGCAAATTTTGTGCCTGTTGTGTGATTTGAGGTTGAGGAATTGGCGGTTTTGGGGCAGAAGCTGCAGATGAACCAGAAGGTGCTGGCTGTGCACCTGCTTGTCTTTGGTTAATAACGCTGTTTCGGATTTGCTGCTGACGCATTGCGTTGTTTAAAAACTGATTAATATTAAAATCTGCCATACATCTTAATTTAAACGATTTTTATTAAAATGTCCATATTATTTCAGGAAAGATGTTTGCATGTATGCCTGAGGGTAGTTGTAGTCTTCAATAAAGCCCAGGTTTTTATATAATCTCAATGCCTGAAGATTGTTTGTTTCCGTTGTTGTGTTAATCTCAGTGACATTTGACATTACACGGTTATTCAGTATTTCATCCATCGAACGTTTTAACATTATGGTTGAAAGACCTTTACCCTGATGCTCATTTGTTACACCTACAAGCGGAATATTAACAATTGAATTGTGCGTTATATTCATAAATGAAAATCCTACAGGAGTTTCATTGTACAATAGAACACTTGTTGCTTCCGGTAAAAATTTTGCATAAACATCTTTTACAACTTTTGTAATTATATCTGCGCAGCCTGATAAAGTTTTGAATCTGGGGTCAAAAAGTGCGTCAGAACTATCTTTAAATGATTCCTGAATTACCCGTACTGCATCATCAAAGTATTTATCATCCCATCTTACAACTTTATATCCGTATGGGATTTCAGTGATTCTTGCTCTTGCAAACAAATCTTTTGATTCGGTTCCGTGCATCATAAATCTCAAAACTTCTATTCCGACAAACTGAAAACCCTCTCTTACTACTGTCCCAATAAGTTCTTTTTGAGAGCCAAGCATAGGATAGCATACTATTTTTTCTTTTCTTATTTCTTTTGTAAGCTCTAAAAATTTCGATAAAAGCTCTCTGGCGTGGCTTATATAATTTTCTTGTTCCGTGCAATGTATAATATTAAGCTCTAT
>CACXAK010000227.1 GCA_902765655.1 uncultured bacterium
ATTGGTCGGGTCGACAACCTCAACAGGATTGGAGAAATCGGTCATGAGGTTGGATACATAGAAGCCATCCTCCGGGATTGTTTCGGGAATACACTTCACAATGTCCTCCGCAAGCACCAAAGGCTCATCGCCGTTGACCATCACATAGAGATCAGCGTCAATCTTGTGGGAAACCTCCCACAAGCGCTCTGTTGCAGTCTCACAGTTATCGGAAGTCATAATAACCTTTGCACCAAAGCCCTCTGCTACAGATTTGATTTCTTCGCTGTCGGTGGCGACATATACCTCATCAAACACCGAAACTTCCTTGCTGTGCTTCCAAACCCAGTAAACCATGGGCTTCCCGCAGATTAACGCCAAAGGCTTGTTATTGAATCGTGTTGACCCGCCACGTGCGGGTATCATTCCGATAATTTTCATGCTTTCTTCCTCCTGAATTTGCGTACTATTTTTAGCACCGGTCCTCTGAAGATATCTTTCTCGTAGTCATTCATCACAATAAACCAGTTGACTATTGCAAATACCAAAGTATAAATAATAATTCCAATTAACAATGTTATCCATTTATCCAGCGTCACAAAATTCAAAATAAATATCGTAACTGCAGCCATTATGGTCGGAATGATGAATAATTTAACAATTTCTTTCCAAAAACGTGGGATTTCCAAACCAATCTTTTTCCAGTAATACCAATTCAAAATCAAACCGGGACCTATAATGTACGCAACACCTGAAACAACAGCTGCACCAATAATACCAAACGGATTAACACAAAGGATAGTACCGATAACGTTTACTATAGCTATTCCCAAATAAACTAATGAACGGAAACGGTGTCTGTTTTGAGCTACAATAATATTCAATGCTACGCTTTGCACAAGAGGAATACAAACCGGAACCATAGTTGCCAAACAAACCCAGTATGCCTCTGAATAATCAGGTCCTGCCCATAATTTAATAAAATGCTGACCGAAAGCTATAAAACCACTGCAAACCAATGCGACAATATACGCTTGCAATCTGCCAAACCGAATAACCATATCTGTCAATTCTGCATTTGAACTACCGGTAAATACCATTGTATTAATTTTTGGTGTAAGTACACTGTTGATTCCAGTTGTAAAGCTCTGCATCATATTTGTAAAAGTTGCACCCACATTGTATATTGCGACTCCGACAGTAGCCAAGGCAGGAACCGCGCCAATAATTACTGTATCGGTGGCATTATATAGTTGATTGACAACATTGCTGACAAAAATCCAAAAAGAAAAAACCAAGAGTTCCTTCACGAGATATGTAGGCATATTCTTGTATCTTGGTTTTATACCAATTGATGATTTCACGTAAATAATATACACTATTCTAATTACAATAGTTAACGCAAACGATGATGCCACCATTCCGATTGATTTAAATCCCAAAAATAATACGAATAAATTGGCAATCGGTGTTAAAACAGTAGTTATTATATTTATTATCTGTAAAAATATAAATCTTTCGTGACAGGTAACAACAGCCGTATATGGTGTAGCTGAAAAACTAATTGCGGTATTGATTGTCAATATCAGTACCAAAATTGTCATTTCAAATAGCTGTTCGTTTGACAACGATTGACCATAAATTAATCCAACATTAAATGCTATCACAACACCAACAACTAATGTAATTGCGGAAATAACAAGAAAAATAATGTTGAATAAACCGAACATTCTTTCCTCGCCATCTTTATCGCCTTCAGCACGAAATTTGACTAAATATCTAACAACCGCTGAACCTATACCAAAAGAAATTAAGCTGAGATATGAGGTGACTGTACTTGCCAACTTAAAAAGTCCATACTCACTTTGACCTAGTAAATTCAGCATTACAGGTGTATAGAACATCGGAATCAATGACCCTAATGCCATATTTATATATGACATTACTGCTCCGACTCTCAATTGACTTTTTGCCATCCTACCTTACAACCTCTTTATAACTTCATCAAAATCCACTCGCGGGAAAACTTCAAGATTACCGCCGCGAGTTGCGTTATATACTTCTATACCTTTTTCATCACAGAACCTCTTTAATGATATAAATGCTCGCGTACTTGCATCTATATTAGGAACATAAAGTTCTGCTTTGTCTTTGTTGTATTCATCGGTGAAATAATCCCTTGCGTTGTTATCTTGAATAATTTCACCTTTATCATTTTTCCATGTACTAAAATTATGATCTACGCCGATTAGATATATTTTTTTGAAACCCATATAGACTGCCATTTGAGCGGCAGTGACGGCTACGGTTGTGGAATCGCCGACGTAAACCGAAATATCATCAGACATCTTCGGGTACTCCGTGCCGGATGAAACAAGATGAAACAAGATTGCATTATCAATATGCACGTCATGGTAGAACTCAATA
>CACXAK010000228.1 GCA_902765655.1 uncultured bacterium
TGAATCTAATACGGATGTTTCTGATTACAGTATCCTAAGTTACAGATACAAAAATTTTAATAAATAATTTTTGCAGAAATATTTTGCTTGTCCTATTATATTAATTAATATAGTAGGACAAGTTTTTTATACAGGGATTTATGAATAGCAAAGACATTATTAAAAAGGCGCAAGATTCGCTCAAAGAGCAGTTTGAAATTATTGAAGACATAAGAGATTACAATCAGGAAAAAGTTCTGGAAGCATTTTTTGATAATAAAGTTGCTCCTGAGCATTTTTATACTGTTTCAGGTTATGGTCATGATGATTTGGGCAGAGAGGTTTTAGATAAAGTTTATGCACAGGTGTTTAAAGCTGAAAAGGCGCTTGTGCGTATCCATTTTGCATCCGGAACACACACTCTTGCCTGTGCATTATTTGGAAATTTAAAATCAGGTGATAAGTTACTTTCTATAGCGGGTGCGCCTTATGATACAATGCAGGAAGTCATCGGGACAATGGGAGATGAGGAAACAAAACGTTCATCATTAATTGGTAATGGTGTAATTTATGATGAAGTTCCGTTAATTAATGATAGTGAAATAGATTTTGCAGGGATTGAAAATAAAGTTGACAGTTCTACAACCATGGTTTTGATTCAGCGCTCAAAAGGTTATTCAACAAGGAAATCTCTGACTATCGAAACAATCGAAAAAATTTGTAAAATAGTTAAATCTAAAAATCCAAAATGCATTTGTTTTGTTGATAATTGTTATGGTGAATTTGTTGATAAGCGTGAACCTTTGGAAGTTGGAGCAGATTTAATCGGGGGCTCATTGATAAAGAACCCGGGTGGCGGAATTGTAGAAGCAGGCGGATATATTGCGGGAAAAGCATTGTATGTAGACAGAAGCGCCAATCGTCTTACTGCACCCGGAATTGGATGCGAGGGCGGTGCGATGTTTAATCAGCACAGATTAATTTTTCAGGGTTTGTTTATGGCACCCTCTGTTGTTTGTGATGCCGTTAAGGGTGCGGTTTTGGCTTCAAAAATCTTTGACGAAATCGGTTATGAGTCATATCCTAAATATTATGAAAAAAGAACGGATATTATCCAAAATATTACTTTTGGGAAACCTGAATTATTAGAACAATTTTGTAGGACAATTCAGTCTTTATCTCCGATTAATGCTTATGTTACACCGATTCCTGAGCATATTCCTGGATATGAAGATAAGGTTATTATGGCAGGTGGTACTTTTATTGAGGGCTCAACTATTGAATTGAGTGCCGATGGACCGATGAGAGAGCCGTATGTTGCATATATGCAGGGCGGCTTGACCTATTCGCATGTTAAAATCGCTTTACAGAAGTTTCTGGATAAAATAAATCAATTGTAAACAATTTGTAACTAAATAAATATATTTATTCAATTATCTGAAAACTATTCTTGCAAAAGGATATCAGGTGGGATTGTAAATAATACTTACCTAAACACTACACTTTTGTTAAAATATATGTTACAATGTCAAAGCACATTCTTTTTTAAACATGAAAAATTTAGTGTATCGTAGAAGTTAATTTAAAAAGTGAGGTTTATATTATGTCATTACCTAATGTAGCATATTTCTCTATGGAAATTGCAATTGATCAGTCTTTGAATACTTATTCCGGGGGCTTAGGTTTTTTAGCCGGTTCTCATATGTTATCTGCAGGATATTTGCAGATGCCTATGGTCGGGGTTACGATTTTATGGTCTTACGGTTATTATGATCAGCGAATCAGCCATACAGGTGATGTTGAAGTTGCATATATAAGAAAATATTATGATTTTTTGACTGATACAGGTGTTCAGGTTGATGTTGATATTTTTGGGGAAAAAGTTAAAGTTAAGGCATTGCTTGTAAAACCTGAATTATTTGGTACATGCCCTGTTTATTTATTAACTACTGATGTTGATGGTAACAGTGATTGGGCAAGAAGTATTTCATATAAGTTATATGATGGGAACGAAAAAATAAGAATAGCTCAGGAAATTGTTCTTGGTATTGCGGGTGTAAGAATTTTGCAGAAAGTCGGTTATAAATTCGATGTTATTCACATGAACGAAGGTCATGCTTTGCCGGCTGCATTTGAATTGTTAAGACAGTACAAGGGCGATTTAAATGAAGTAAAAAAACATACTGTATTTACTACTCACACTCCTGTTGCTGCAGGTAATGAAGTGCATTGGGTTGATACGTTGATTGAAGGCGGTTTCTTTGCGGGAGCTTCTCGTGATACTGCTGTAAATCTTGGTGGTGAGAATTTCTCTTTGACTGTTGCGGCTTTAAAAATGTCTAGAATTGCAAATGCGGTTTCTCAGTTGCATGGTTTGGTTGCAAACAAGATGTGGGAATGGGTTGAAGGCAGATGCCCGATTAG
>CACXAK010000229.1 GCA_902765655.1 uncultured bacterium
ATTCCATCAATTCCGGTAAGTAATAGTGAAATTCGCAGTCGATTATTTTCATAACGTCTTCTCCTATAAACAATGACCTTTTCTATTATAGTAACATTTTTCTGCCTGGTTGTAAACAAATTTCAATTTTGTGAAAAAGACTGTAGATTTTGACAAAAATCAAACAATTTAATATTATTATTGTATAATTCAAATAATGCATGAATTTATATACATGCAATTTTAAAGGAAGTACAGGAGCTAATATAATATGAAAAAAAAGATTATAGCATTAGTTTTAATAATTTTAATTGCAGGACTTTGTATATTTTTCTATAAAGCTAATAAAAAAGATACTTCGAATGAATTAACCTTGTTCGGCAATATTGAAATTCGCCAAGTTGATTTGAGTTTCCTTGCAGGCGGCCAGGTTTCAAAACTTTTAAAAGAAGAGGGAGATACAGTTAAAAAGGGAGAGCTTATTGCAGAATTGGATTCAAGAGATTATGAAGCCAACTACAATAAAGCAATAGCTGATGTTGAAAGAACTAGTGCTCTTAAAAATGACGCATTGGAAAAATATAACAGAAATGAGCCGTTAGGGAAATCAGGTGCGGTATCTAAACAAGATGTTGAAACTTTATTCAACAATAAAAACAGAACTCAAGCTGAATACAAACTTGCAGAGGCTAATAAAACTTATGCGAAAAACCAACTTGATTACACAAAACTATATGCCCCTGAAGGCGGCACTATAATGGTTCGTGTAGTTGAACCGGGAAGTAATGTTCAAAAAGGACAACCCGTTTATACAATGGCAAAAACTAATCCGGTTTGGGTTAGAGCTTATGTCAATGAAAAAGATTTGGGCAACATCAAATACGGACAGGAGGTAAATGTATACACAGATACAGTAAATCCTAAAACAGGAAACAAACGAGAATACAAAGGCCAAATCGGGTATATTTCCCCTGTTGCGGAATTTACGCCTAAGACCGTCCAATCAACAGATACAAGAACAGATTTAGTATATCGTATTAGAGTTTATATCAATGATATTGATGAATTCCTAAGACAAGGAATGCCTGTAACAATAAAAGTAGATTTAATTTCAAAGGATAATCAAGACAATAATGCAGACGGTAACAATTAAGAATTTAACAAAGAAATTCGGCTCTACCGTTGCTATTGACAATTTGTCCTTAAATATTGAAAGAGGTAAAATAACGGGGCTTATTGGAGCTGACGGAGCAGGTAAAACCACGCTTTTGAGAACAATAATCGGTTTATTGCTACCAAATGAAGGCGAAATAAATGTGCTTGGTTTTAATCCTGTTACTCAAAAAGATGAATTAAATTTGCACATAGGTTATATGCCTCAAAAATTTGGCCTTTATGAAGATTTGACTGTTATTGAAAATTTAAGATTATATGCTGATTTAAAAAATGTTCCTCACGATTTTGATAAAATGCTTGAATTTACGACTCTTGCGCCGTTTCAGGATAGACTTGCAGGTGCATTATCAGGCGGAATGAAACAAAAGTTGGGGCTTGCATGCACACTTCTCGGGAATCCTGAATTTTTACTTTTAGATGAACCATCCGTTGGTGTTGACCCTATATCCCGCAGAGACTTAATGAAAATGGTTCGTGAAATGATAAGCCCTGAAACAACGGTTTTGTGGTCAACGGCTTATTTAGATGAAGCTCACAGCTTTGATACGGCGGTTGTAATAGATAAAGGTAAAGTCATTTATGAAGGGGAACCTCACGACCTTGCTTCAACACCACAGGAGTTTGAAAATAAAGTAATCGACTTAATGGGAGGTTACAATAAGGAAGAGTCTTTAATTGCACAAAATTATGACTATAAAGCACCTGATGTTGAATTAACCGTTGAAGCAGATAATTTAGAAAAAAGATACGGAAACTTTTATGCGGTTAAAAATAATACTTTTAAAATTAAAAAAGGTGAAATATTTGGGCTTTTAGGACCAAACGGAGCAGGGAAATCAACATCATTTAAAATGATGTGCGGACTTGCCCGACCTACTTCGGGTACGGCAAGAATAATGGGGATAGATATTAAAAAGCAGCCGGAAAAAGCAAGAGCAAATTTAGGTTATATGGCACAAAAATTTTCATTATACGGGAGTTTAACCGTTCGTGAGAATTTAGACTTTTTCGCTCTTGCCTACGGGATAAGTATTTTAAAAAAAGAAGAAAAGGTTAATGAAGTTATTGAAGTTTTTGGGCTAAAAGAATATGAAAATTCAAAGGCAGAAGAACTGCCACTTGGCTTAAAACAAAGACTTTCAATGGCGGCAGCGCTAATTCATAATCCGCCTGTTTTGTTTTTAGATGAACCCACGTCAGGTGTTGATGTTTTGACTCGAAGAGATTTTTGGAATCATATA
>CACXAK010000230.1 GCA_902765655.1 uncultured bacterium
CACAACTTGTCTTTAAACTTACCTTCAAATTTATCATTCAGAAATTCCAATTTGTATTAGACCAAAGTCCAAATTATTAAATTCAAATTTGTTTTTCTGAAGATAAATTAATTATATTTATTAAATTTGGCATGAGCTTATTAATATTGAATAAAATTAACATTTTGTAATATCGATATTACAGAAAAATTTTTATAAAGTGAAACAATTTATATATGGGTATCAGAAAGATTCGAAATAGTATCGGCAGAAAAGTTCGAGATTTACGAATTGAAAACGGTCTTTCTCAGGAAAAACTAGCCGAATATGTAAATTTATCACGGGAGCACATTTCTTGTATTGAACGGGGCAAAAATTTGGCGACCATTGAAACACTATATAATATTTCAAAATATTTCAATGTAAGTATTAGTGATTTCTTTGAAGAATAAGTTTTGTGGTTAACAAATTGCCTTTTATTTTTTGTTTCAATATAATACTTATATTATGGCTGAAAGAATTATTATATTTTCAGGGAAACAATACAGCGGCAAAGATACTGCGGCTAAAATAATGCTTGATTTAATGCCGGATTTTCACCGCTGTGCAATGGGCGATATTATCAAACTCACTTACGGTAAAGAAAAAAATCTTACCTATGAGGAAATTGAAAAAAACAAACCACTTTACAGACAGGATTTAATTAATCTTGGGAATTGGGGCAGGGCACAAGACCCTGACTACTGGTTAAAAAAAATTCTTGAACAAGACGGTAATATTATGGTAACAGATGTTCGCGTTCAACACGAATATGATGTGTTTAAAGAAGCCGGTGCGGTTACAATTCGAGTCGAAGCGTCAAGACAAACCCGTCTTTCAAGGGGCGGTTCGCTTACAGGAGAAGATGATATAACAGAAATCGGCTTGGATCATATAAAAGATTGGGACTACATAATAGATAATAATTCAGATTATGATAATCTGAAAAATCAAGTTTTAAGGATAGTTGAGGAGTTGAAAATTAAATAATGAGTGAATTTCCGTTTGAACTTGATGATTTTCAGCATGATGCATGTGAAATAATTGACAGCGGCGAAAGTGTTGTTGTCTGTGCTCCGACAGGTGCAGGGAAGACAGTTATTGCTCAACACGCAATAAATAACGCATTAAAAGAAAATGTAAGAATTTTTTACACGACCCCGTTAAAAGCACTTTCAAACCAAAAATTTTACGATTTCAGCGAGCAATACGGACAGGAAAATGTCGGTTTGCTCACAGGCGACACTACAATAAATCGTGGAGCGCAGATTGTAATTATGACAACAGAAGTATTCCGCAATATGTTGTATGGTACAAATTTTGGTGCTGTCGCCGATAATTTAAAGAATGTAAAATACGTTGTATTAGATGAAGTTCACTATATGAACGATGAACAGCGCGGAACAGTTTGGGAAGAAAGCATAATATACTGTCCTACTAATATTCAGCTTATAGCACTTTCTGCTACAGTTGCAAACGGCCAGGAATGGACAGATTGGATAAATACGGTTCATTCAAAAACAAAACTTGTTAATACAGATTTTCGTCCTGTACCACTAAGATTTTATTATTTTGACAGCTCGCAGCCGCTGAAATTGCTCCCGCTTTTTACTCCTTCAGGGCAGATTAATAATAAAATTCGCCCTGAAAAACCTCAATGGGCAAAAGGACGTGACAAGCGCAAAAAATCTTATGTAAAACAAATTATTGCAAACTTGTATAATCAGGATATGTTGCCTGCAATTTATTTCACATTTTCCCGAAAAAAATGCGATGAACAAATGGAAAAATGCTCCGGGCTAGAACTCAACACCAAAGAAGAACAGCAAAAGATAAGAGAATTTATTGATGAATTTATTGCAGATAATCCGCACCTTTACGGGAATAAAAATATTCAGTATCTCATTCAGGGGGTAGCATCGCATCACGCCGGGCTTTTGCCGGCCTGGAAAAATTTGGTAGAAAAACTTTTTCAACAGGGACTTATAAAAGTTGTATTTGCAACCGAAACTCTGGCAGCAGGGATAAACATGCCGGCTCGGTCAACAATAATAAGTTCTGTCAGTAAACGTACTGACTCAGGGCATCGTATGCTGACGGCTAATGAATTTTTACAGATGTCCGGCAGAGCAGGGCGAAGAGGAATGGATGAAGTTGGTTATGTAACCGTTGTCGGAACATCATTCCAATCACCCGAAGAAGTTGCGCAGCTCGTTCAAAGCGGTTCAAATCCTTTAGAGAGCAAATTTTCTCCGAGTTATTCAATGGTTTTGAATCTTCTTCAAAGATTTGATCTTGAAGAATCAAAAGAGCTCATATTAAAAAGTTTTGGCTATTATTCTTCCGATTACAGATTAAAACCG
>CACXAK010000231.1 GCA_902765655.1 uncultured bacterium
TTTGTTGATTTAATGAGAAGAAGAAAAAGGAAAATAATTTCTGAAAATGAACAAAATAAGGAAATGCATGAGGTTTAAATGAGTAATTCAGTTATTTCACTTCTAAAAGACAATTTCAGGTTAACAAATGAATGCATAATTTTGGTTACTCCGCTTGTGCTGTTTATAATTTTGTTTCAGTTGTATGTTGAAAATTTTCAGTATCGTCTTTCAAATTACGCGAATTATATATCTTATCTGATTGTTCTTTGGGTTTGTTTGAGCGCTTTTTTTTCCGGGTGGTTTTATATGACAAAAAAAACAATCAGCTTTAACAAAAAAAATTTTTTATCATATAAAGACAGAAATACTGAACTTGGGAAACTCTTTATGTGTTTATTTAAGGGTATAGGGAGGTTCTTTTTACATTTTTTATTTATTATTGCGCTGTTTTTTATATTTTCAATTATATGTGTTTTGACGACTATATATTTATATAATTCTCCACTAAAACCGGATTATCATGTTCTTTCAGGTATAACCGAAATTATTCGGTTTTTGATTTTATATTGGTTTATATACCTGGTACCGGAGATTGTTTATTCATATAATGGTATATTCAAATGTATAATTTCATCACTTAAAAAGGCATATTTGTCATTCAGACAATCTTCACTGCTTTACATATTTATTTATTTTATAGGTATAATATTAAATCTTGGGATAAAAAATATTCTTGAACACCCATTTGTATATTTTATAGCGTTGTTATTTGTTTACTATTTCATTTTATATACAGTTTTGTTAATATTTAATAATTATGAAAGAACCTTTATCAGACAATAAAATTAAAGTCGTTGCTGTTGTAGGACCAACAGCTAGCGGAAAAACGAAATATTCAATCGAGCTTGCAAAAAAAATTAATGGTGAAATTATTTCAGCGGATTCAAGACTTGTATATAAGGATATGAATATTGGCACCGCAAAACCAACATTGGAAGAAATGTCAGGTATTAAACATTATATGATTGATATTGTCTTTCCTAATGATGATTATTCTGCCGGTTTATACAAAAAGCAGGCATCAGAGTGTATTGAAAAAATATATTTAAAAGGCAAAATACCGATTATAGTTGGCGGTACCGGCTTATATACGGATATTTTACTAAGAGGATATGATCTCCCGGAAATACCTCCAAAAAATTATATCATCAACATCAAAAAAACTTAGTGACTCTCGCAGTATTGGTATAAGCCAGTATAACGTAAAATGGATTGGCATGAATTTTGAAAGAGATAAACTATATCAGAGAATAAACGAACGAGTTGATAAAATGATTGACGATGGTCTTATCGATGAAACAAAATTACTTATTAAAAAATACGGAAGAGTTTATAATGTTATTAATACAATCGGGTATCGTGAAATAGTTCAATATTTAGACGGTAATATGACCTTAGACTGCGCAGTGGAACTTTTGAAGAAGAATACAAGAAATTATGCAAAACGTCAATTAACATGGTTCCGCAAATTCGAAGATATAGAATGGAATGTATTTCCGGATAAATTAAAAAAGTAACTATATTTTTATTTTTATTACGACTTTTTTGACCTTTAATGGAGTATCATTTACGCAAACTTGTGGGGCATGTGCTTCATGCGGATACAGAATAACAAAATTTGTTCCGTCTAATTTAATTCGGTCATATTCAGCTATACTATTACCATAAAAAGTTATGTCGTTTTCGGAATTATATGGTTTTGCAACTGTTAAATTTGACTTATTCGTGTAATATACATATTCCTGCCCTTTTAATAATATTTGAATGTCGATATATTTTTCATGAGATTCAAATTGTGAAACATCACTTAATTTTGTTACATAAGATTCGACATTCGCATATATAAATTCATTTATTTGATATCTGCTCTCAATTGTATCAAACGATAATCTGCCAATAAAATCAAGCACTTCCTTTGAAAACAAATTGCTATATAATTTAATATTTTTTAAATCATCATAAATCATAAAAATTCACCTATAAAAATTTAATTTTATTCTTCAACTTAACAAAACAACTGTGTTTATAACAAGGGTTATCATCAGAATAAACAAACTGATCAATTCTTGAATATGATTTATCGCCAACAATTCTGAACTTTGATCCCAAATTTTGGCAGTACGGAGTATAAGCACTTATTTCACCTGCAAGACATAACGCTCTTGCATATGGAACTGACGGATATACATTAATCTTTGTACGTCTTCCATCTACAATGTCGTAATAAAATACATCAGTACTCAAATATGAACTATTCCCGCCCTGATATAATGCAGAGCTGTCTTTATTTGCGTTATCATTGTCTTCAGAACCTTCTGTTCCTTCTTCTGCCTTAGTTGCTTTTGCTGCATTTAAAGGATAACCAGGATATACATTTCCGTTTGAGCTTACATAAAATGGAAATACATCTTTCCATAATGTACCGCCACCTCCGAGTTCATCATTATCTTTTTTCCCATTTATGTCAACAAATACAGTAAAGCCATTTATTGCATATGTTCTTAAATCACGTAAGTAGTCCTTACCTTCATACATGAAAACTAAATCAGATAAATTTGATGTCGAACAACAGTTGCGTGCATCTTTTAAAATATTTTCTCCTTCTCCCCGAGTGATAGTAAGACATTTTTCTTCATTTTTGCAATAATATGACGGTTCAGTACAAGATGCTTCCTGTGTATCACTTAATATTTTACAGGTATTTATTTTGGGAGTAAATCCCTCTGGATTATATGACAATCCCGGGATTGATGCTGATTTGTCAGAAAGTATCCACATCATTAAGCCATTGGCAAATGTAATATTTGGCTCAATGTTTCTAAAAGCCCCTTCAACAGCACTTGCTGAAAGATACGGGGTATTATTTGCAGTTATTGCTGAAAATAAACTTGAATAATATCCGACGCCATCATCTTCTAAAAATGTATTGCATTTATGACTTGATGTGTTCCAATAGTATGATACTAATTCACAAAACCTCTGAGCTTTAATTATCGGAGCATTACTTATACATTTACAATTATTAGTACAGTTGTTATTTTCAAGGTGAGAGCCCGCAGGGCAAGTTGAACCTGACATATTACATACAGTCAAATTAGAATCTGAATCTGGAGTATAACCTTCTTTACAAACACACTTGCCCAAAGAACTGTTATAACTTGCATTATCAGGACAACAAAGTTCTGTCTTTTCATTAAATGCTCCGAGTGCACAATTTACACAAGATGCAGATTTATGAGAATAATATGCATATTTACCGGTAGTTGGTGTTGCACAACAAATATTTTTATTGTTTATTGCCTTAACAGGATGAGCAGTATCACAAGAGCAGAGTAAAGAACCTCCTGATGCATTATTTGTCATACCTTTTGTTCCAAACTGACTATCACAAATTAAAGGTGAGCTT
>CACXAK010000232.1 GCA_902765655.1 uncultured bacterium
CTTCAAAGATATCACGAGGCATGACAACCGTTGTACTCTCTATCCGCATATAAGGCTTGCTGTCATACGTATATGGCACATTCCAATAAGAAGGGGCACTCAAGTGAATAGCAATTACTTGACAACCTTGACGATCAGGTACGTCTATGTATTCAACAGGCAAGTCAATCAGAGGTTCCAACTTAGCAATCTCCCTTGCAATCTCTTTACGCGTGTTGTCTGTCACCTCTTGTCCAAGTATTTTCAATGCAGTTGGAGCTATGCCAAAGAACAGCCAACCACCAGCTGTATTTAGAAAGGCACATGCAGAGTGCATGCCATCTTTCAACTCGCCTGTTGTCTTTTTTAGTTCTAACGTGCGAGTCTCGTCGCCGTGTATCAATGCTTGTATGTCTTCTATTGTCATACGGAGCAAATGTTTAAAAACCTGATACAAAGGTACTACTTTTTCTTTGAAAAAAACCTTTTCAGAGCAATATTCTGTGAAAACAAGAAAAATAACGCCTATTAACTTAATTTATACTACAAAATCATTATTTATCAAATTAAATCAGTAAATTTGTCCCAGAGTTTAATAAGTTAAAAATGGTGGATTTTAATAGACTAAAAGCAGTATTCGATGATTCGGGGAAAACAAACAAGTGGCTAGCGGAGCAACTTGGAAAAGATCCTGTAACAATCAGCAAGTGGTGTACAAACACCACACAACCCGATTTGCTTACATTGACAAAGATTTCGGAATTGCTGAAGATTAACATTCGAGAACTATTGGTAAATCAAAACTTTTAAATTTATGGAAAATATACAAGAACAATTAAAGGAACAATATAACAAGTCCATAGAATTCTACAACAAGGGAGACTATGAACATTATTTCTTTCATACAAGAAAAAGTATAGAATTAATCGGAAAATTCCTGATTTTTGATACTTTAAAGATAAAAGGAGAAGAAGATAAAGCTTCAAAGATTATAGCTGGAGATAGCTCATTTGACTTTCGCAACAAAGTTTGTAGCTTGGTTCAAACACCACAACAAAGAGAACCAGAAGGTTCTTTCTTTATAACTCTTGCAAAGTCGACCATGTACTATGCCTTCCCGACTCTTTTTGATCCAGGACAGGTTCCGAAAGCAAAAAGAATTAAAGTAAAGATCGACACTTGTATGGATTCTATGATAGAGTACTACAACACATCAAGTGAAGTGGTTATGCATACAGCTAATTCTTCTTTAGACGAAAAAAGTCAAGCAGATTCTTGCGCAACATTTTTCGTAAAAGCTTTTAACGATTTGAAATCTCAGGTAAGTAAAGATGCTGCAGAATTCTTTGAATCTCTTGACAGGCCTAATGAAAACGAAATAAAGCCAGATCTCAATATAGAAAAAGCAATTCGCGTGAGTAATGATTTTTCTGTATTAGACAACATAACACATAATTTAAAGCAAACAACAGATGAATACTATGTAGCATTTCTTCCTGAAATGCTACAAGATAAGTACGGGCATATTCTGGGAGCGGAAAGACTACAAGACGTGTTCCGTTTAGATTGGCAATTTATTGTTGATTTAAACAAAAAAACACTAGATGGGCTTTACGAGCAAGCTCCATCATTCAAAAAGTCCTCTATACGCATAATTACTGATAATATTAGCGAAGTTACTGGTGCTTCAAATCTGACTAATTGGCTATTTGCAAAAGGACGTGTAGATTTGGGTGGATTGGACGACAAGACTACTTTAAAAAACACTCCTAAATTGTTTTCTAAAACTTTTTCAAAACTTGTAAAGACTGGATTAACCAAAGATTACATTATTTTTGACTTTTCAAATAATGCCTTTGGACTTACAGAAAAACTTTTCTTGAAGTTAGAGGATGTTTTTGAGGATTGGGATGCTGTGGCTAACCGATGCAAAATCATTTCATTTACTAGTGATCTAACTTATAAAGAAAAACTTGAAGAATGGGCTGAATATTCTGGTGTACAGGTATTCTTTGTTGAGGCTACATTTGCAGATTTCTTAGTACATTTAAGTGAAATTAAGCCTAAAAAGGAAGTCTGCGAATCCAAATTGCTTTTACGAGGCAAATCATTAGATATCTCCGAGGCAAAAGAACGTTATCATGCAGCAGGTATTGATTTCTATTGCCCTTCAAAGGATAATTCGGAAAAGCCACAGTGGGATTTCTATTCAGGTGCTGAGATTACATGGGAAGAATTAGAGCAACAATGTGATGTTCAACGAGACTTGTATAGAATTGTACGTTCAAAAGTAACGGATTTGATTCGTACAATTCGAAAAACATACGTTTTTTTTCTTCACC
>CACXAK010000233.1 GCA_902765655.1 uncultured bacterium
CAAAGTACATATTAATTAAAAGTTTGGGAAAATAAAAATTGCGCGCATGGAGTCAAATATAAAGTTTTTGTAAAGAACAATTTTTGCATAATTTTCTAAAAATAGAGTTTTTTAAAATGATTTTTGTTCAAAAATGTGAAATAAATGCTAAAAAAAATGAAAAAATCGGGTAGAATTGCACAAAATATACAAGAAAAATATTGTAAATTTTTGTTAAGATTTTTATATTAACACCAAAAAAGGATGTCTTTCGGCACCCTTTTTATAAATAAAAATTTGCTTTGCTTTTAGTATTGATTTGCTTTAACGGTAAAATTGAAATTAACTGTTACTTCATCGCGAGGGAATGATAAAGGCAGAGGAGGAAGAGGAGAAGCTTTGCGTAAAGCCGTTAATGCAGAATCATCCACTGCTTTATCTCCTGAAGATTGTGCAACTTCTTCATTTACAACGTGACCGTTTTTTAATATTGTGAATTTTAAAATAACTTCAGAGTCTTTGTTAACTGCCGGAGGCTGCCATTTACCTGAAATTTGTTTGTGCATTTCTTCCAAATATGGCTGAAATTCCGGGCTCCCTGAGCTTTGCTGCTTTTGTCCCTGAGCCTGTGGGGTATTGTTATTTGGCGTGCCTTTGAGCTCATACATGTGTGGGCCGAGTACACCGGCCAGAGTGATTATTACAAATATTGCAATTATGAAAATTAAGAAACCTTTTGTAATTTTATCCATACCTTTTTTCTGTTCAGTCATATTTTTCTCCTTTATTCAAACAATTTAGCTATTGATTCTTTGTAATCGGGTTTAAGAATTCCTTTTTCGGTGATGATACCTGTTATTAATTCGTGCGGAGTTACATCAAATCCCGGATTTATAATATTGACTCCATCAGCGCAAATTTTCTTTCCGTTAATGGTTGTCACTTCATCATGAGATCGTTCTTCTATAATTATTTCATCTCCTGTTTTAATTGAAATATCAATTGTTGATAACGGAGCGGCAACATAAAACGGAATGTTGTGGTATTTTGCTGCAATTGCAACTGTGTATGTGCCGATTTTATTCGCTGCATCGCCGTTTGCCGCTATTCTGTCGGCTCCTACACATACCATATCAATCATTCCTTTTTTCATAAAATATGAGCACATCCCGTCAGTAATTAATGTTACAGGAATTCCATCCATAACAAGTTCTAGTGTCGTAATTCTTGCTCCTTGCTGGCGGGGTCTTGTTTCATCTGCAAAAACTTTAACCGTCGGGTCATTTGCAAATGCAGAGCGGACAACCCCAAGTGCCGTACCGTATCCGACCGTAGCAAGTGCTCCGGCATTACAGTGAGTTAATATTGTCGCTCCTTTTGGTACTACTTGAGCACCGTAATCACCTATTTTTTTATTTATCTCAATATCTTCAAGTTCTAATTTTTTACCGTTTTGAGCAAGTTCTTTTATTAATGATTGGATATCGGTATTGCAGGATTTTATAATATTTTTTTGTTTTTCAACTGCCCAGTATAAATTTACCGCTGTCGGGCGGGAGGATACAAGATAATCCGCTTTTTTGAGCAATTCATTCTTAAAATCTGCCAAAGATAAGTTTTTATCTGAAAGTTCCTGAGCATATAAAACAACTCCATGTGCACCGGCAATTCCGATTGCAGGGGCGCCTCTGACAATCATTGTTTTTATTGCTTCATACATTTTATCCCCTGTTTTTATATCAACATATTTGAATTCATACGGGAATTTTGTCTGATCTACCATTCTGGAACAGTTATCTATCCATTCAATTGTTCTGATTTTTGATTCAAAATTTGCCATTTATATATCCTCATTATTGTGTTTTCTTTCATAAATGTCACGTATTAGATTTATTATATAATAAGTCAAAAAGCCTGTAAATGCGTTGGTTGTGGCTGTGAGAACTCCTATAAAAAGAACTACAATTATAAATAACCATATTGGAGAATTAATTATCATTGCGGTTAAAAAATAATTAGTGGTGTATTTGAATATTAAGTACACTAAGGCAATGACAACTGAATATGCAAAAGAGAAAGTTATATTTGCAAAAAAGCCGGTTACAGCCCCGTTTATAATACTGTCTTTTGGGGTAGTGAGATCCATCTTCCCTGCCATTATTAAAAATAAAATAGCTAATGGTGCACTCAAAAGTAGTACAGAAAATAATGCTATTCCGCCAATATAAGGAATAGCAGCAAGAACCCCCAAAATAGCTCCGATTGCCAAACTGCACAAAGATAGATTCTTCAAAATAATTTTATTCATAAGTGT
>CACXAK010000234.1 GCA_902765655.1 uncultured bacterium
TTCTTCTCTTTTTTCGTGCACAAATTTTGCAAGTGTTTTCATAAGAAAATAATAGCACGATAACATTTATAAAGTTAATTATTAAGAAATGTAACAAACGTTAATTCAACCTAAAACCTTATGGGAAGTAACTTTCAGCAAAACCTTTTTAAAATTTAAATTTCGAAAAGGCAATTTTCAGATAACATTTTTGTTTATATATGTACAGGGGAAAAAAATAGAAACGGGGAAAAAATCATGTTTGGATTAGGAATGAGTACATACGGGAATTTAACCAACGCATCGATGGCATACCTTCCATTTATGCCATTTAATCCATTTGGAATAACCAACTTCGGTGGGGACATTCAAATTTTCCCTGTCGAAAATTATCAAACATCACAAATTGGTTTGGCATTCAATCAGGTTGCTCAAATGTCAGGATGGCCTGCAGGAATATTTGGCGGGTACCAAATGACTCCGCAAATTAATATGAATGCAGTTGTTGCTCAGGCATCTGCTATGGCAGCACAATCCTTAAATGCTATGGCAAGTCAGGAAATAAATACCGCATTGCAGACAATTGCAGGTCAAAAGGCAAAAATTCAGGCACAATTGCAAGCTAAAGACATTAAAGACGAAGACAAAACAAAGCTTGAAGAACAATTGAAAAAATTAGAAGAATATGAAAAACAAATAAATGATCTTAAAACAAGTGGTATGGATCCGCAAAGTGCATATTTAAAGGCAAATGAATTAAAGGTTGCAGTAAATAATTTAATAGCAGGTAAACCTGAAGAAGAAAAGAAAGATGAAACAGTAAAAAAAGACGATAAATCAAAAAAAAGCAGCGATGCTTCATCTCAATCAACAAAACAAGGCCCAAAAGCAGAACCTGCAAACTTTACAGCATGGGTAGATGCATTCCACGATGCAACATTCAAAGTAGGGACCGATAATGAAATCTTCGATGCCTGCTGCGAAGAAATTACAAAAGATGACGTAGTAGAAAGAATGATTCAGTGGAATCAGTCTTATCCAGGAGAATCTTTTATGGAAGTATTTATGGCAGACGCTGATAAAGATCAAAAACTTAAATACGGAAGACAAATCCAAAGAGCACTGCGCGACAAAGCTCAGGAATTAGGAATTGATATAAGTAAAGATCCTGATTATCAAGCAATCACAAAAGAATTAAACAGCTTGTTGTGGATTGATAACGGAGTTGCGGATAACTTTAATGCTCTGATTAAAAAATTAGCTGCAAAAATGGGCTATCAATATGACTATAAAGAATATTCAATGACATAAATAAAAGTTTGATTCATAAATTAAGGTTAGGTAGTTAGTGTAGATTTTAACCCGCAATATGCGGGTTTTCTTTTTGTGTAAAGAGATGTAACAAAAAGAAGTTTTAAGGTTATTTTATTGCACTTCGTGGGAATAAAACACATGATAAACCATTTTCTTTTTCTTTATTTTCTCCTACACTTACCTTTTACTAATAAGCCGTCCCCTAACAACGGCTATTTTTATGCGTATTTTTCTTGAAAAATCGTAATATTTCTGATAAAATTTGCTTGTTAATAATTTATTATAAAAGAAGGGATATATTCATGTCAGGACATTCAAAATGGGCAAACATAAAAAATAAAAAAGCAAAAACAGACGGTCAAAAGGCGGTAGTGTTTCAAAAGTATTCAAGAGAAATTATTGTTGCGGCAAGACTTGGAGGTCCTGATCCAGCGGGAAATTTCCGCTTGAGAACAGCAATTGAAAAAGCTAAAGCTTCCGGATTACCTAATGACAATATCAAAAGAGCAATTGATAAAGGAGCAGGAGCAGGGGCTTCAGAAAATTATGAAGAAATCACATACGAAGGATACGGAGCTGGCGGCGTTGCTGTTGTTGTTGAAACAATGACTGACAATCGTAACAGAACAGCAGGTGATGTTCGCAGCTTATTTTCAAAATTCGGCGGGAACCTCGGGGAAACAAACTGCGTAAGTTATATGTTTGATAAAAAAGGTTCAATTACCTTTAATGCAGATGAAATAGATTTTGAAAAATTATTTGAGGCCGCAATAAATCTTGACGCAGAAGATGTTGAAGAAGATGAAGATACATACAGAGTAATCACATCCGTTGAAAATTTCCAGTCGGTTGTTGAGGGCTTGGAAAAAGAAGGATTCAAAAGTTCTAACGCCGAGCTTACAAGGATTCCCAAAAATACAATTGAAATTAACGATATTAAAATTGCGACTTCTGTTATGCGTCTAACTGAAAGACTT
>CACXAK010000235.1 GCA_902765655.1 uncultured bacterium
AAAGGTATAGGCACAAGGACATTTGAATTTATAAAAGAATGTGCAAGATTTCAAAAATACAAAAAAATAATATTAACAGTAAACAAAGGTAACGAAAAGAGTATAAATGCCTATAATAAATGGGGTTTTAAGACAATTGATTCTGTTGTAACAGACATCGGCAATGGCTTTGTTATGGATGATTATATTATGGAGTACAACTTAAAATAATTATTTCAAAATAAAAAGCGGTCATTTGACCGCTTATTTAATGTTTTTCCTATCCTTTTCCAAACTTTGTTCTTTTCTCTTTATATCCTATTGGTTATCCAACCACTTTTGAAATAAAATTCATTGTATCAAATATTGCATCTTCAACAAATTCTTTTGCCAACTTGCTTACAGGACGATTTTCAATACAATCGAAGATGTAATAAATCGGATCCTGACCGTTATTGAATCTCATACGTCTGTCTTTATGCTGCAAATATCTGAATTCCTTAACTGCATTTCTTCTTCCTGCAGTTGGTTTAATAATTGTTCCGAATTGACCTGTAGCCATAATGCTTAATCTCTCTCTTATCTCTTACATAGATATAAAGTATATATTTTTAAAATAATTGCCTTTTTTGAGAAATTTAGCTTAACAATTCTTAATATAAATCAGGGAAACATTTACAGTACAGGGTTATACAAGTTCACCAATTAAATACCATGTTTTACAATCCGTGATTTTTACTTTTAAAAATTCCCCGGTCATGTCAGTTTCAGAAGGTATATGAACAATTTTATTATTCCTTGTGCGCCCTGTTATAACCTTTTTCCCTTTATGGTCTTCAAAATTTTCGATTAGAACATCAAGTGTACGACCGACAAATTTCTTGTTTGATGCAAGACAACATTTGCGATTTTGTTCATTTAGACGCGCTAAACGCTCGAATTTAGTATCTTCATCGATAAATTTATCAACCCAGCGCGCAGCAACAGTTTTTTCTCTTGGGGAATACGCTGCCGTATTTGAATAATCAAGACAAAGTTCTTCCATAGCAGTCAAAGTATTTTGGAATTGTTCTTCGGTTTCACCGGGGAAACCTGCTATAAAATCGCTTGTAATAGTAACATCAGGGACCATTCTTCTGATTTTATCGGCAATTTCAAAGTATTTTTCTCTGTCGTAGCGTCTGTTCATTGCTTTTAAAACCGTACTGTCTCCTGACTGCATAGGAATATGAAAATATTCACATACCTTATCAAGTTCAACTGCAGTTTGAATAAGTTCATCTGTTATGTCAGTCGGATATGAAGTAACAAACCTTATCCAAAATTCACCTTCTATTGCATTTACTTCTCTGAGTAAATCTGCTAGACGATAATTTTTATCCTTAAAATCCTTTCCATAACTGTCTACATTTTGCCCCAATAAAGTAATTTCTTTGAAGCCGGAATTAAGAGCGTCTTTAACTTCTTTCAAAATTGTTTCGGGTTGTCTTGAACGCTCACGACCTCTTGTGTATGGAACTATACAATATGTGCAAAAGTTATTACAACCTTCAGTAATCGGAATCCATGCATTTACGGATTTTACACGATTTATATTATATTTAACCGCTTCAGCATCCTCTGTTGCATTTGTTTCTTCACATTCACAAATTTTTTCACCATTATTAACTTTTTCAATAATAGTGGGTAAAGAATAAATTTTATGTGTTCCAAGTACAAAATCGACATAATTTGCACGCTTGAATATTTCTTTAGCTTTTTGCTGCGCAACACAACCGCAAAAGCCGATTTTTAATTCAGGTTTTGACTTTTTCCACTTTCCCCACAAGCCGATTAAACTGTACGCTTTATCTTCACTTAATTGTCTTATTGAACAGGTATTAACCATCAGTAAATCTGCCTGTTTTGGCTCATCTGTTTCTACATAGCCAAAATTTGAGAGCATACCGTACATTCTTTCGGTATCGGATTTATTCATTTGACAGCCCATTGTTTCTATATATACTTTTTTCATAATTCCTCACTTTTAAACAATAATACAATAAACAAAGCCCAATTACTCGTTTAAATTCCCAAAAACACTCATTCGGGGGTTCAATTTCTTATAATTCTTTTCTTTTCTTGAATTTTCCAAGTTTTCAAGATGATTGATAATTCTGAGCTGCGCTCTTTGACGATTGTCAAGGATACTGCTTAATCCTCGGGTATCATGTGTTTCATTTAAATATTCAGCTTCAGAAATTTGGTTTGCAGATAAT
>CACXAK010000236.1:0-2236 GCA_902765655.1 uncultured bacterium
TCATCATAATCTTCACTACTATCATCGAGTTTAAAACTCATATAGAAATGTTCGCCTTTTTTGATAACCAAAGCATTTCCCTTCTCGATATATGATATCGGAGTACTGTTATAAACAGCAACCGCAGTTGATTTCAGCCTATTGCCTTCTTCATTTTTTACAGCACCTTCGATTGCTTTATATCCTGTAGAAAACCCTTTTACAGCAAAGTTTCCGGCACTTAGAACTGCAGTTTTGGCAATTGCGCCCTTATCGATTTCTTTTTTATATTTTGCAATATAATTTCTTTTTGCTTTAATTACTGTTCCTTCAGGAGTAACCAGATATGTTGGTATGAATGTAAAAGTTGCATCTTGTTTTAATCTTTTTGGACCTTTTGCCGTAATTTTCCCTTCAACGATACTTCCACCTTCTATAATACCCTGTTTAGTACTGACAGGATTAACAATTTTTACGGAATATGTCTGGGGGGGATTATCTGTTGAAAAGTCACTTAAAGCTTCAACTTCAACATTTACCGCATATGCCGGAGCTACAAATAATATTAACAATGCAATTCCTAAAATAATTTTTTTCATATTTACTCTCCTTGCTTTAATATTATAATATATCTAATTTATAAAATTTAAATAGAATTGTAAAGAACAATTACATTTTTATAATCTGTTTTTCATAATAAATCATTGATATTACAACCCTTTTAAATATTAAAAACATTTTGCACAAAAATAATGTTGGTCTATAATGTAGTCATGATTACTTTTATTATCGGAATTGTAATTTTATTTTTTGGTTATTTATTTTATTCACGTTATGTAGAAAAAGTTTTTCAACCAGATGACAGACAGACTCCTGCAAATAAAAATCAGGATAATGTTGACTTTATTCCTATGTCAAAGAATAGAAATGCACTTATTCATCTGCTTAATATTGCAGGGATGGGGCCTATTATAGGAGCAATACAGGGAATTTTATTTGGGCCTGTTGCCTTTATTCTAATACCTTTGGGCTGTGTTGTTGCAGGTGGAGTTCATGATTATTTTGCCGGAATGCTTTCTATCAGAAATGATGGGGCGCAAATAACAGGATTAATTCATAAATACTTAGGTAAAAAAACTTTTAAAATTTTTATGGTTATCGTTTCTATAATGCTTCTATTGCTTGCTACAGTATTTGTGTACACCGCAGGGGATTTGTTTGCAGAAAGATTTTTCGGGGTTAAAGATTTTACTATATCAAATCCGATTGTATTGTGTACATATATCATAATTCTTTTGTATTTTATATTTGCAACACTTTTCCCGATTGACAAAATTATCGGAAGATTTTATCCGGCACTGGGACTGCTGCTGATACTTGGAACAGGACTAGTACTTGCAGGTTTCTTTATAAACGGAGTAAATTTGAAAGAATTTTCTTTGTCAAATTACAATTTACACCCGAAAAATCTGCCTGTTATTCCAATGTTTTTTATGACTGTAAGCTGCGGCTTATTATCAGGATTCCATTCAACGCAGGCGACAATTATTTCAAGAACGGTAAACAAAGAAAAAGACGGCAAACTGATTTTTTACGGAATGATGTGTCTTGAATCTTTGATTGCCTTAATATGGGCTGCAGCTGCAATGGATGTATACAGTGCAAATCTTGTCCCGCAAAATTTAATTGGAACTGTTAATGTTGTAAATATAATTGCAAATAAATTTGTTCCTTTTAATCTTGCATTTTTGGTAACGTTGGCAGTCATAATACTTCCTGTAACTTCCGGAGACACAGCATTAAGAGGTCTAAGGATTACAATAGCAGAAGCATTAAATCTTAAGCAAAAAATGATAATTAATAGACTTATAATTGTTATTCCTATAGTTATTTGCGTTTTATCTGTTTTGATATGGGCAAAAACCAATACTGACAGCTTTTCACTTATTTGGAGATATTTTACGTTTTTTAATCAATTGATATCTATTCCGACATTGTGCTGTGCTACGGTATATTTGGCATTAAAAAAGAAAAATTATTTAATAACGTTATTGCCTGCATTATTTTATGTATTTATAACAATGTCATTTATTGTTTTACAAGAATGACACTTAATACTGATTGACATATCGTTATTGGTTTGATTTAGCTGAAATAGCTTATGATTACAGTGGGTACATCGTACCCACTGAATATCTTTATTATTATCCATTTTTAATTACCTCAATAATTTTATCTATATTGATATTATTTATAT
>CACXAK010000236.1:2281-3506 GCA_902765655.1 uncultured bacterium
TATACATCTTCCGCATGGAAATATCTAGCATTTTTTCCAAAGGTATTATCTATAATATTTTTTCTAATATTTTTATTATACGAAACTACAAAACCGTCACCATAACCGTCTCGATATGTTCCATTAGGTACTTTGCTCATCCATTCAAAGGAAAATACTCTTAACATTGCTGGGTGAGCAATTGGAAATGTGATTCGATTTATATCTAAAGGTCGATTTGAATCCTTTAATTTTAAAACACATACATCAAGATAGCTTGAACTTTTTTCAGTTTTAAAATTACAATAATATAAATTTATTTTTATTCCACTTTTTTCAAGCTGAAATATTGACGAAAGCATTTTTTTACCAGCGTCTATAAAATTACTTCGATCAGCACCACATGAAAATCTAGGATCATGATATATATCAATTACGGGGGTTTTAATCTTAGTAATATGAGTATTTATCATCGACTGAGGAAGTCCCATAATCGCATGAGGTACGATTGGTACAAAACCTTGTACATCATTCTTAAAGGTAACTTTTTTCTTATCATTACCCCTAAGCTTTAATAAGGTATTAAAATTCTCAAGTGCTTCCTTATATCCAGTGGTCAATAGATTAACAGCTTCATCATATGACTTAACACCAGTAAAATCAGTATCAATATCATCTGGATCAAAACTATTTCTCAACTTTTTTCTCGATGCATTTGTTTTCTTAAACTCGGAAATGCTTTCGAATCTTTCCCCGTTTACGTTGTAGGTTTTACCATTGACCATAAATTTCTTATTAAAGTGTACCATAGTTTTGACCTCCATTGGGTTCTCTTTGTATTTATCTTATATATATATTATATCACAGAAACTGTTATTTGTAAACAGTTTCTGTAATATATTTATAATTATTAATCGATCATTTCCTTAAGAGCATCAACATACTCATTGGAAATATTTATATTTTGATAAATATTAGAGAGATCATCATTAGAAAGGCTCTTAAATACACAAGTCTTAAGAAGAGTTGTTAATGAAGTGTTAACACACGATTCTTTCATTTTCTTAAGTCTCTCAATAGCTCGATACGAAAAAATGAACTGAATTCCATTTTTTTCACAAGCTTTTCTAACCTCGTGAGCGAAATTTACCAATTGTTCATCATTTTTCGCCTTATCCATTTCAATTCTCTTATCATAATCAATCTCAACAATACCAAATCTATCCAACGAAGCAGCATCAAGCTG
>CACXAK010000237.1 GCA_902765655.1 uncultured bacterium
GTAATTCTTATGTTTATAGCTTGTACTATGATCAGCCGATTGTCAGAAAAAGAGGTTTTGAATTCAAAACTTATGCTGCTTTGAACTACAAACGTTCAAGATCTTGGTCTAAATACGATGGCATATATGAAGATATTATTGGTTACAGTCCATTTAAAAAATTAACTCAAATTACAAGCTTGGATGCCGGCTTTAATTTAAGAAAAGATACAAAATACGGTATTTGGTATTTAAACCAGATGGCTAGTATGGCATTTCCTATATTTGACAGTGAATCAAGTTATTTTAAATATTCAGGTAGTATCTTAAGATTACATGATTTCTCTCACGGCTTTATAGGTCAATTGAGAAGTAATTATCAAATTATTCCTAATGACAAACATATTCCTTATTTGGATTTATTCCAGACAGGTGGTTTGGCTACAGTCAGAGGTTACTCAGAAGGTGTATTGATGGGTAAAAACGGATATTTAATCAGTGGTGAATTGATGTTCCCTCTTTTACCAAGAACAATAACAACCAAAGATGGTAAGGTTCACAACTTTATCGGAAATTACATCAAAGGTGCGGTATTTGCTGATACTGCAGGTGTATTCCCATACAGAGGTGAAGATGTTTATGGCGGAAGTTATTTCTTAGCATCTTTAGGTATGGGTTTAAGAGTTCAGTTACCGGGTGACTTGAGTGCAAGATTATATTGGGGCTATCCGTTAGTTAACAACAGATATGAAACTGACAGAAAATACGGAAGATTCCATTTTGAATTGACAGTTGAGCCGGATTTGGACAGATTGCTAGCAAAAAGACAGCCAAAAGCTCCTGTTGTTGAGCCGCCTGCCCCTCAGCCGGAACCGGAGCCAAAAGAAGCACCTCCAATCGAATTGCCTAATAACTATGATGATGTCAGACACTATGACTACATGTTAGACGGAAGTGCAACTGCATTGTAACAAATCAAAAATAATGTAATATAAAATGAATAGCGGGTCGTGGATAACATTCACGACCTGTTTCATTTTTATATTATTTATTTACTCCGTACCCAAACATTGCAAAATCATATTTTATCGGATCTTCAGGACAAAGTTTTTTCAGATTTTCTGTTAATTCTTTTACGGCTTTAAAATCATTTGCTTTGCGTTTTAATAGTCCCATTTGTCTTGAAATTCTGCCTACATGAACATCAAGCGGAATATATAATTCCGACGGTTTCATAAAATCCCAGATTCCTATATCTACAGAAGATTTTCGTATCATCCACCTAAGATACATACACATTCTTTTCATTGCTCCGCCGTTGCGCGGATTCGGTATCATATGATAAAACCCCTGTCCGACAGATTCATCTGTTCTTGAATAAAAATAATCTACAACCGTTTCAAACATTTTATTTTGTTCATAGCCGTATTTGAAAAGTTCTTCTAATCCCTCTGAATTGGAATATAATTCTTTTAAAATTTTAAAAATAGATATAAAATCATATGGCTTTCCAAATCTGTAATTAAAATTGCCGATAAGTTTTGGCTCGAAGTTCAGTATAAAATTAAGCGGTTCGTTTTGCGCTATATTTATAAACAAATCATCAAGCTTTATAATAAACTGTTTTCTGCTCCCGTAAGCAAGTAATGATGCTATAAAGCCTGCAAGTTCAATATCTTTTTTTTCTTTAAACCTGTGAATGAATTGAACAGGATCATCTTTGATAAAATCCTCATTTTCATATTTCAAGACAAGTTCATCAAGGTCTGATTTTGTAATCATAATTTATGAAATCTCTCTTATGAGTTCCTGTGCTTCTTCGCATTCAGGGAACGTATCAACAATTTTATCAAGATATTGTAGTTATTGATATTCATCGGTGATTTTTCAAGCATGTTATTAAATATTATTTTTGCCTGATTAAAATCTTTCAGATTAAAGTAGCACAAAGCTAAAAGATTCTGAGTTTCAGGAAGTTTTTCCATTTCAAAAGATTTAATAAGATAATCTTTTGCTCTTTCAAAATTGTCTGATAAGAAATAAATTCTTCCGGCAATAAAGAATAAAAATGCTGAGGCGGGAGATTTTGTAAGAGCATTTTTTATTTGTTCTGCAGCTTCGTTTATTTGTTTTAAATGCGTTTTATTTAATGCCGAAAAAGCCAGAGCTGTTGAATTATCAGGTTTTAGTGAAAGTGCTTTGGCATACATTTCATCTGCTTTTTCAAAATCTGAAGTCGCATGGAAATAATTTGCATATTCTATGATTATAGAAAAATCATCAGGTGCGCATTCATAAGCTTTATCAAATTCATCTTTTGCATAATCAAAAAGTCTTTTATTCAAATATATTACAGCTAAATCTTTATGCGCATTTGCAAATTTCGGTTCAATTTTTGTAACTTTTTTAAGCATATTTTCTGCTCTGTCTGTATCCCCTGTTTTTATGCATAGCATAGCAAGCTCATAATATGGCATAAAATCTGTAGATCCAAATTTTATTATTTTCTCATATATTTCTTTTGCATTTGATATCTGACCTGTCATAATATATGCAGAAGCGAGTTTTTTTAATATTGGCACAGATTTTGGGTTCATAATGCTAAGTTGCAAAAGTATTGATATTGCAGCATTATGTTCGCCGACAATTTGCAGGCAGCTTGCCAGATTTAATTTATATGTAATTTTTTGCGGATATGCGGCAGAAAGATATTTGTAGTGCTCAATAGCTTCCGCAATCCTGTTTGCTTTTATTTCTGATATTGCCCAGGCAATTATATAGCCGTCATCACCCGGTTCAAGATTATGAGCTTTTTCAAAATACTCACATGCTTTTTCGTGCTCGTCCTGCATCTGCAAGATTGATGCGATATTAAAATATGCCAGTGAATCTGACGGTTCAAGTTCAATTGATTTTTTATAAATTTCAATCGCTTTGTCAAGCTTCCCTGTTGTAAGATAAGCTGTTCCTAAATTGTTGTATAATTGAACATTCTTTGGGTCGAGTTCAATAGCTTTTTCAATATATTGTATGCTCCCTTCAAAATCCTGAGCTGCCATACATGCGGTTCCGGCAATATAATAAAAAGCATAATCTTCCTTATCTGCGTATTTCAGTCCTTCTTGCGCAAATTCTATTGCTTTTTTAGGGTCTTGTGATTTAATTAGAACGATTGCCATGCTTTTATATGCGTCCACATATTCCGGGCGAAGCTCTATAACCTTTGAATATGCATGTTTTGCTTCGATTAACTGATCAAGGTTGTCATAGCAGCAACCCAAATAGTACCAGCAAATAGCGTCATCCTGACGATATTTGATTATATCTTCCAGGATTTTTCTCGCATCATCATAATTTTCAACATTTACTTCACACAAAGCAACAAGTTTGAGGGCATCAATGTCTTTTTCATCTTTTGTAACAATATCGGCAAGGAGTTCTTTTGCTTTTATATATTCTCCTTTTTCAATAAGATTATATATTTTTTCAATTTCTTTTTCTTCCATAACAAGAATATTATATCACAAGTTCATTCGGTATTTCATTCCGAATTTTATGATTTTATTCAGTAGTCCCTGAGGCAGCATTGACATTATTTGAGCAAATTTTGCATCCTTGCCTATCGTATAGGAAGATTTTGGATTTTTATTTTTATCAATTTTTATTATTAAATCTGCAACTTTAGATACCGACAGACCTTTTGCAGAATTTTTCAGGGCATTTCTTTTTATAAAATCAAGCTCTTGTGCGTATTCTGTACAACTTTCAAGATATTCCAGGTTGGCATTAACAGATTTTTCCCATATAGGGGTTGCAATTACTCCGGGTTTTACAGATATTATTTTTAAATTTTTATGATTTTCAAGTTCCAGTGCATTAAAGAATATATCCAAAGCTCTTTTTGATGCACAATAAGGACTTATAAACGG
>CACXAK010000238.1 GCA_902765655.1 uncultured bacterium
ACCGAGTTTTTCTTTTGTCTGACCTTCAAATTCAGGATTCGGAATCTTAACTGAAACAATTGCCGTTAACCCTTCTCTGACGTCGTCTCCTGATAAATTCTGATCGGAATCTTTCAGGATTTTATTTTTTCTCGCATAATCATTAAGTACACGAGTGATCGCGTTTCTAAACCCTGTCATGTGCGTACCGCCCGAATGAGTATTTATGTTGTTTGCAAAAGACAATACGTTTTCTGTATAAGAATCTGTATATTGCATTGCAACTTCAACCTGAATTTCACCTACAACTTTATCAATGTATATAGGTTTATCATGTAAAACTGTTTTGTTTTTATTTAAATATTCAACGTAGCTTCCGATACCGCCTTCATAGTGGAAAATTTCGGGTTCTTCCATTCCTGCATGTTTGAATATAATTTTCAAACCTTTGTTTAAGAAAGCCATTTCACGAAGTCTTGTACCGATTACTTCAACATCAATTTCTGTTGTTTCGGTAAAGATTTCAGGGTCAGGCCAGAATGTTGTTTTTGTCCCTGTTTTATCAGTAGCTTCACCTTTTTCAACAGGCGCAAGAGGTTCCCCTCTCATATATTCCTGACGCCATACATAGCCCTGACGTGAAACTTCTACGATATATTTTTCAGATAATGCGTTTACAACTGATGCCCCTACACCGTGCAAACCGCCGGATACTTTGTATCCGCCATCTCCGAACTTCCCACCCGCGTGAAGTACTGTGTGTACAATTTCCAGTGCGGATTTGCCTGTTTCCGGCTTAATATCAACAGGAATTCCACGGCCGTTATCTTCAACCGTGATGCTGTTATCTTTGTTAATTGTTACAAAAATATCCGTACAATATCCGGCCAATGATTCGTCAATAGAGTTATCAACAATTTCATAAATGCAGTGGTGCAAACCTCTTTGGGATGTTGAACCGATATACATTCCCGGTCTTACACGAACAGCTTCAAGTCCTTCCAAAACACGAATGTTATTTGCACCGTAATCTTCTGATGTATGGGTTTCAAATTCATCATGTTTACCTTCGTCAGGATCTACGAATTCTTCATTTATTTGTTTTCTCAACTCTTCTTTCGCAATATTTTCAGCTGCAGCATTTAAAGCTTCTGTAGCTGTATCATTTGTCAAATTTTCAGACATGTATTTCTCCCCTAATCTAAATTTTCTTTTCTATATCATAGCATAAAAACAAGCATTATAACAAAATCTTTACCATAGATTAAGTTTTTTGTTACACTCTATCATAACAATTATGATTTAAAATAATTAAAGCAAATAATAATTTGTTGTATTGCCAAAGAATAATTATTTGCTATTATATATTCAGGGATATATAAAATGACAATTTCATCTACAGATACCTCAACTTATTTCAGACAGACTGAGAACAGATACAAAAAATATGCAATGAAACGCTCAAGACATTATGAGCGTGAGGAAGAGCTGTCTGATAAAATAAAATCCGGAGTTGGGGCTGTTATCGGTACCGCAGTTCCTATGGCAATTATGATGAAAAAAAGAGGAATTAAAAATCCTTTGAAACTGAAATATGATTTGCAGGATATGGTTGTATTGTCTGCAACGTCTGTGACGGGCGGTGTCGGGGTTGCTACTATTGGTGAAACAAAAGCGGAAAACAAAAATCGGCTTAAAGAAGGTGTTTTTCAATTCCTAAATGCTTCTGTTCCGACATGGCTTGTTGGCGGGGCATTGAAGCTTTGTGAAACAAGTGAACATTGCAATAATGCGTTTGCTAAAATAGCTTCAATTGCAGGTGCTTTAATTGTTGGAATGTATGGTGCGGCTGAAGTTTCAAACAGAATATTTGACCCGAAAGATTTAACTCCTGACAGAAATTTAAAACTCTCCGACTGCCTTTTCTTCTGCGCCATTGTTATAAAATACGTTAAAGTCAAAAGCCTCATCCGCTTCAAGATTGTAGCGGATCCTGTACTGCTTGCCGGCTGTAAGCTGCGCGCCGGTCTCCACAAACAGCTTGACCTTCCAGTCTGCCTTATCCTCAGGAACGGAGGTGATCTCCAGGCTTGCGGAAGAATCAGTATTGGTGAGGCCCGTATCATATCCCGCATCCGACCAGACGTGAACGGGAGCCCACGCGGTGAGCGAATCGGTCATGAGGTTGTCGCCGGGAGTCTCAGCCAGTTCCTCAACATT
>CACXAK010000239.1 GCA_902765655.1 uncultured bacterium
AGAGAACTTAAAGATGCTTTAAAAGTAAATTTTGTAGATATTAAGTCGGCAGGAAATGTTGATGTATCTCCAACTCTTGTTTCAAAAACTATTGAAATGTTGCTTGAATTGATAAAAGTTGGCTCAGATCATGATATGCGTTTTGTTGAAAATTCTATAAATAATTATTTTGTTTCTGATTCTTTTATGCAAGATGCTCTAAGAAGAGAATTAAAAATATTTATGTCTGATTCTGATTTGCCAGAATTTGTTTCAAAAAGAGCAATGGACTTTTTGCCATTGTTGGGTAAGACAAAACAAAAACAATCTCTTTCTTCTATATTGATGAGTATTTCAGACTTAGAAGAAGAGGAAAAAGATTATTCTGATGAAACGACTTCAAGCACAATTCAATTATCTATTGAAGAAGATTTATCACGAACAGTTTCTGAACGAGTTTTTAATTATTTGAAATCATCTGATTCTTATGAAACAAGACTTGAAAATTGTAAAAAGATGATTGAAGATGGTATGAGTTTTGAAGAATATAAGGATTTGATTGATTTTGATTTACCTAAATCAGGAAAAAGATATTTTGATAGAGTTATACCTGCTGCTAAGGCTATATTATTCAGCAATAAATTTGAATATCAAGAAAAAGCAGAAGAAGCAAGATTTATTTTGTTTGTTTCTCTTTTCTATTTAAGTTGTCCAGACATTTTAAAAATGGAATGTTTTGAGACATTAAAAAGATGTGGTTATTTAGATATTGCAACAGCAAGGAATATATATAAGCAATATGCAATTGTTTTTGTAAAAGATGCTCTTTTAAATAAATCTTCAGGTGCAGCTTGTAGAGCTCTTTCAGATATGATCAGCATTTTAGTTCCAGGTGCTATTGGAAGAGAAAATTTTGAGGGTAAAAATATAGAATTTTTGATTGATAATTATGTCTCTTTGATTTTAAAAGAGAAAGATGAGAAGTTATTTAATTACGCAGTTGATATTTTAAATCATTTTATTGTAAAGAAAAAGAAGAGATTTTGTCTTTCGAAAACCGGCAGCACGATACTTTTACGGAAACAAATAGACTGATACAATTTTTATGAAGGAAGAAGGATGAAAATGAGTCTGAAAAAAGTCATAAAAATGACAGCACTTGTCCTTGCAGGCATACTGCTGCTGTGTTCCTGCAGCAAGGGAAACGAAATAAAAGAAGAAACAGAGAGTAAAGAGCCGGAAGAAGATAGGAAAGAGGAATTGGTAAAGACACTTGAATTTAACGGCAAACAGATGTCGTATATCCGCTTTGGCAATCCGGAAGGAAAACCTTTTGTGATCCTGCCGGGTCTGTCTTTGAAAAGTGTCATGGGTTCAGCAGAAGCAATCGCGGCTGCCTATAATCTCATGGCCAAGGAACATGACGTTTACCTCTTTGACCACATCAAGGAAGTTAAAGAAGGCTACAGCGTTGAAGGCATGGCTGATGATACCTTAAAGGCCTTTGAACTTCTGGGCATCAAAAACGCCGATGTGATGGGTGTTTCCATGGGCAGTATGGTCGCTCAGACCATGGCTTTGAAGAGTCCGGAAAGCGTCGCTTCTCTGGTGCTTTGTTCGCCGACTTCCGATGTGAAGAACTCTGATCAGACAACATTACAAACCTGGCGGTCTTTAGCCGAAAAAGAAGATGTTGCTTCACTGATGGAATCGTTTGGTGAAATGGTCTACTCACCGGCTTTCTATGAGAAATACAAGGACATCATCATCGCCGGCGGTGAGGGCACTAGCAAGCAGGACCTCAGCAACTTCATCCACCTCATTGACGCGATCAAGGAATTTGATGTTCATGAAAGACTGAATGAGATCAAGTGTCCGGTCTTTGTCCTGGGTGCAGGCGAAGACAAGGTCCTTGGCGCGGAAGCGGCTTTGGCGATCGCAGAGAGATTGCAATGCGAGTACTACATCTATGAAGGCTATGGCCACGGTGTTTATGATGAAGCACCGGATTATCTGAGCCGGATCAAGGCGTTTCTGGATAAGTAAAACCGATGCCTTTTTTGCATCGGGAAATGGTTCAAATCGGATCAGTTGAGGATTTGAACAGAAAGGTATAAGACATGAAACTGCGTATAAGAAACAAGACGGTTTTATTGATTTTGCTGATAATTGCTTTATCAGCGTTGTTTTCCTGCAAGAAGAAGGAGGAAGCCAT
>CACXAK010000240.1 GCA_902765655.1 uncultured bacterium
TGTTCCTCTTGCAAGATATGCGTTTACCAGTCCGATTCTTGCAGATTTGTCCATATAATTTATTCTGAGAGCGCTTTTAAATTCATTTATTGCTCCTGAGTATTGATACTGAGCCAAATAGCTTTGCCCTAAGTCGAAATGTTCTTTAAAATCAGCAAAAGCTGGGCACATCAAACAAGCTGATAGAATTAAGCTCAAAGCCAAAGATGTTTTTTTCATGTTTTACCTCTTCTTAAGAGATATTTTATAACAAGTTTAAAAATAAGTATATATACATAACGGCTAATTGTAACAATAAAAAAGAAAGACCTTATGAGAGTCTTTCTTTTCGAATTGTGTTTAAGGTTAAAGTTTAGATTTCAAAACTTGCGGTTGAAATAAAACTCAGACACTCTTCAAATAAATCCTGTATTGGTTTTTCCAAAGATACAGTTTTCATCTCCATCGCGTCCATAACCTTAGTTTGCTTGTCCATGCGTTCATACTCCTTATTTAATTTTCACAATGTAAATCTAGAGGGGGAAATGTTTGTTGTTTAAACTAACAATTTATATGTCGGAATATTTTAAAAAAACTTTAAAAAAATATTTGATATTTTAATCTTTTTTTACAAAATCAATATATTCATCAATTTGGGCAGTTTACAAAAGTTAATATTTCGCATTTATCAATATTTATGGTATTATAAGTAACGTTATAAGAGAAATAGGAGATAGGACAATAGCTATAGTAAATACCAAATCAAAGGATAAAACAATTTTAAATGAGTATATAAGAGCAAAAGAAGTACGTTTGATAGATGAAAACGGGGAGAATCATGGAGTTGTACCTACTTCAAAAGCTTTGCAAATGGCAGAAGATGCCGATTTGGATTTGGTATTGATTAGTCCTAATCAGGAACCGCCGGTAGCCAAAATATTGGATTACGGCAAATATAAGTATGAGCTTGCAAAAAAGGCAAAAGAAGCGAAGAAAAAACAACATGTAGTTGAGATAAAAGAAGTGAAAATGAGATACAAAATTGATACTCATGACTATGAAGTTCGGCTGAAAGCTGCAAGAAAATTTATTTCTCAGGGTAATAAAGTTAAGGGAGTCGTAATGCTTCGTGGCAGAGAGATGCAACATTCAAACTTGGCATTTGACCTGGCTCAGAAGTTTATAACAGACATGCTTGAAAATTCTGACATGCCTGTTACATTAGAGAAAAAACCACAGATGGAAGGGCGTAATGTTACTTTTTATCTCGTAGGTCAGACATCTTCATAGTGATTCTTGACAACCTGGTTTGAGTAAGTACAATAAAGTAAGTGTTTCGCAGGAAACGTGATAATTAAATAGATTTACAAATATGCCGCAATAGCTCAGTTGGTAGAGCAAGGGACTGAAAATCCCTGTGTCCTTGGTTCAATTCCGAGTTGCGGCACCACTTTTAAAAAGACACCCATGAGGGTGTTTTTTATTGCGTTTTCCAAAAGTGGACCTTAACTCGGATGTTGTGTCAAGCACAACCCTCTCGGAAAACCTGACATTTAGTCAGCTTTTCCTGCGGCAGAGTGAGTTGCGGCATATTTTTTTGTCCTTATGTATATTTTATGTCCGTTTTGGGTTGGAAGTTTTAAATGTCATTGCGAGCGAAGCGTAGCAATCCATTTGCCTTTCGGAGGTCGGAAGTGCTTTGATTATCCAAAATCCAACATGGACGAAAACGGACTTTGTTTACTCATAAAAGGACTACGAAATTTTAGAGAATTTGCAAAATTTAAACACACTCTAAACCTCAGCCAAGAAAATAATGTCCAATTATGTCCATGTTAAATAATCTTGGCACAAAAAACTCCATAATACAAAATTATTCTCTCCAAGCTTTTAAAAATGGTTCTTCTGGTTTGCCTCTGAATATTTTTTCAAAAATTGTTTTACACAAATTCCTTTCATCGCTATCGAAATTATAGTTCGTTCCAACTTCTTTTTCATAATTAAATTGACCAACTAATTCAACATCTGACATCGGTATTTTATCACCATAAATAAACTCTAAATCAGATTTTTTTTGCTTATATAACGGAGTTAATTTTGCGTCTATTCCTTTTGTCACAGGATCAAATTTCCTTGGCATATAATCTACATATTTTCTTATAACATTCTCTTCTCTAACATCCTTTATGATGACCTTCTCATCATCGATGAG
>CACXAK010000241.1 GCA_902765655.1 uncultured bacterium
CTGCTGAGGTTTTGTTACACTTTGTTTAACTCTTTTCATAAGAGATTGTTGAGTTTTTTTCTGTGATGTTTTAGGTGCTCCTCCACCTGCCGGTTTTGCCGAAGGTTTAGATTGAGAAGCAGGCATTGAAACAGGGAGCTTAGGATTATTTATTCCGCCTGAGCGTGAATTCATATCTGCCCTGTTTTTAGTATTCAGATCTCTTGGTGTATCTTCTTTATCTACTAACACAAATTCAATGTCATTTGCTTTTGGCTGCGGTTTATCAAATATTGACAAATTAATGCCTAACAACGCGCATATGAGTAAAATAAGCCATATTGCTCCGATTACAGCAGGGTGCAATATAGCAGATATTATCAGACATTTTTTTAATGATATTGTTTCGTCTTTATCTTCTCTTGTAACTGCAGGCATTAAAAATTCTTTATCAGATTGTGATGACATTCTGATACGATTTTCCTTTTTTTCTGTATATTTCCCAAGTAAAGACATTTTATTCCCTAGTATTTATTTTCAATGATAATTCTATTTCAAATCATAAAATAAAATTATCACCCGGTTTACTCATTTTGATTATCCGTCGGGGCAACGGTTATCGGTTGAACCAAAATTAAGTCAACAGTCGTATTTGCAGATATATCAACATCTGTGCCTTTATCCCAAATAGACTTTAAAAGTCCTCCCCCGTTTGTTTCAACAGCAGTATTCATTGCTGCAGCTGAACCTGAACTTGTCGTCAGGTATTGTGGAGTATATGATGTTCTGATACTTTCAGACTCAGAATATCCTCTTGCTCCCGCATTATACATTAAATCTGTTCCTCCGATAATTACTCCTGTTTTGTCAGGTGTGCGTACTGTCGCATATATCGGAATATCCAAGCCCGACGGAGTAATTATATGAGAAAATCTTAGTGTCAACTTCCCGTTTATAGAGCCGTGTTTTGCTTTAGATACATCTATAACTGTACCTGTAACCATGCTCCCTGCGGGTGCAACTTTTTTTTCTTTATAATAAAAGTCATTTGAAAGTGCCAAATTTACTTCCTGTCCGGGAACAGCAGTCTCTGAACTTACAGGGTTTAAAAATACTCCTCTGAATGTTAAACCGGCAGGTACGGTAACAATGGAGTTTTTTAATGTTTTTGCGTCAAGACTATATGCTCCCTGCTGGTTGGGATCAAAATTATCATTAGCAAAAACTGCTGAAGAACACATAATCATACAAAATAAAGCTGCTATTATTTTTTTCATGACTTATATCCCTTTCAAGAATATTCGCACCTACACTATTTATTGTAGCGTACTAACAATTTTTGTCAATTTATTAATAGTTATTATTCCTCTGTAATGTGGGTCAAATTAACAGGAGCAACAAATATAATCAGGTGTCTTTCTCCGACCGGAAGTTTGGTATGGGCTCCCATTGAACGTTTCCCTCCGGGTCTTAATTGTAATGTAGCTCCTCTGTGTATCCAGGAAATCCCCTGATATGTATCCTGATAATGAGGCATTTTTACCCATTCTGCCGGCGCTGTTAATTCCCCGCCGATTACATTGTTATTAGTGGTGTATATATATGCTTTAATATTTTGTTCGTGTCCGTCCGGGAATACAAATTTAGTAATTTTTACTTTCATTGCTGCGTTTGTCCCGACAATCGGTTCATTTATTTTTTCGATGTACCCATAAAATGTGGTATCTTCGGGTATAACCTTTATATCACCCACAAATAAATCATTAGTGGCAACAAATTTTACTTTATATCCGACGGGGCAGGTTTCTGTTGAAACTTCTTGCATATTAATTACAGGAACAACTATGCCTGCGGGGATTTCTACTCCTGTTTCATCTCTTAAATTTACTTTTACATCCGGCAAATTATCCTGATTGCTCCCCTGAATTTGTGACTCTTTGCGAATGTTCGGTTGATTTTGAGGAGTTGCGGCTTTTTCATCCGCATAGACACACATAACGCTGCATGTGTAAATTAATAACAATATCAATAACTTTTTCATAACAATATAATTATAACAATTTTTTTTAATATATCAATAAGATTATATAAAAAAGCAGAGGGCTTTGTGCCATCTGCTTTTAAAACTCTTTCAATAATATTTATTATACAGCAACTTTCATTGTTTTTTCAATGATTTCGTTGAAGCTGTCAGCTTTTAAT
>CACXAK010000242.1 GCA_902765655.1 uncultured bacterium
ATTTTAAATGCAAATATTTGTTTATTTAAGTTTTTAAAGCCATATGATGCTAAAATTTCCAAAGATTTTCTAGAATCAATAATTTTAAATATTTTCTTTAACAAAGTATAATTTGGGTCTTTAATATCTAAATTTAATCTGTGTTTCATGTTTATCTCCAAATAAATATATGTAACACATGATACTTAAATTTAACGATATTAATGCACCCTTTTTAAAAATTAATAATTATACAAATGTATTTTTATAAACTAAAACTAACTATTATCTAATATTAAAAAAATAAGAAAAATTAAGCGGAATTTATATCAAAAAAATTCAGGCCCCTAAATATCTTATATAAATGGGAGTAATTATTATGAAAAGGATGATTTTAATAATGTCCTGTTTGATATTATTTGTCATTTCGACTGCATGTGTTGCAGCAGCAGATATTAATCAAACAGCAGACACATCAAAAACCGCAAATTTCACTGATTTGCAAACAGAAATTAACAATGCTCCTTCAGGAGCAACCATTAATCTTGAAAGCGATTATTCTATCTCAAAGACAATTTCAATTAATAAGCCCATTACAATTAACGGTAATGGCCATGCCATTGACGCTTCAGGTCAGTGTGGAATTTTTCACAGCTTTTCGGATAACGTAGTATTGAAAGACATCACCTTTAAAAATGCCAATGATTACTTTGGAAGCGCAGTATACTTTGAAAAAAATTTTAGAAATTCTTTCATTTCAAACTGTAGCGTTTCTGGAATTTTTATAGGTAATGTGGCTGATATGGGTGGTGTAGTTGAATTTGGAAATGATGCATTTAACTGCAGCGTTTCAGGAATATTTTCAAATAACCGGGGGTATTCAGTTTATTTCGATGCAAACGCTTCAGACTGCACAATATCCGCTTCCTTTGTAAACAACACTGCAGGTGACAGTGTAGTTAATTTCAGAGGCAATGTATTGAATTCTTTTATCTGCAGTAATTTCACTGATAATTATGCTTCAGGAAACGGTGCAGGATTATTCTTCTTTTCTGAAGTTAGAAACTCTAAAATCAAATCAAATTTTACCAATAATCGCGCAGATTTGGACGGTGGCGCTATAATGTTTTGGGGAGGTATTGTCAACTCAGAAATTTCAGGTAATTTTAAAAACAACACTGCAAAACAAAGAGGCGGGGCAATATGTCTGAAAAATGCCGTAAAATCAAAAATTTCAGGTAATTTTACAGATAACTCCGCATATGATGGCGGTGCAATTTATTTATGGAACATGGATGATTCAAGCATTTCAGCCGATTTTACAGGCAATTCCGCTTTGAGTGTGGGTGGTGCAATCTATTCGGATAATGCAGTCAACTCTAATATTTCAGGTAATTTCAGAGATAATCAGGCAAAGTTTTTAGGCCATGCAATTTTTATAGAATCAAATACTGTGAATTGCAGATTTTCGGGAATTTTTATCAATAATCAGTTAAAGATTGATGATTTCTCCAGCATGGGAAATGTAATCGATTTGATTAAAAATGTAAGTAATGTTTCAATAGACAATTCCATATTTCTTAAAAACTCACTTTCTGGTGCGATAAATTCCTCATATGGTGATATCTGCTGGTATGGAAACAATGCAAACAATTTCAATGTAAGGCCTTTTTATAATGCAGGATCATGGCTATTTCTTGACAGCTCACTAAGGCCTCAAAAAATTTCAGGCAAATTCGATGTTGAGCTGAATTTAAACACTTCATTTGATTCATCAGGAAAAATGATTGATTTAAACATATCAAATTTTGCAAAGGATTTTAAATTTAATTTATCTGCAGTTAATGGAACAGTGGATAAAAATTCATGCACTTTAGGCGAGAAATTCATTTTCACATTTGACAAAGGCAAGCATTCCGGTATTGTAAATGTATCATATGAAGGCATTTCCTACCTGATAAGCATTGGGGATATGGTCATATATGCTCCGGATTTGATAAAATATTATGGCGGTTCTGAAATGTTTAATCTGAAGGCTATAATGCCTGGAGGACCCGCAGCCGGAAAAATCGTATCATTTGACCTCAATGGAAAAAAATACTACAGAAGCACTGACAAGGATGGTATGGCATCACTGGGAGTCAATCTGAATGTTGGATCATATACTATTGTCAGTGAAATTGA
>CACXAK010000243.1 GCA_902765655.1 uncultured bacterium
TATACCCTTAAAGATCGAGCAAATTTAAATATTCACAAACCTGTTGTACTGTTGGTTGACCAGACAAGTGCGAGCGCTACGGAAATTTTTGCCGGAGCAATGAAGGATTATCACAGAGCAAAGCTTATAGGCACAAAGACCTATGGAAAAGGAATGGTTCAAAAAATAATTCCGATGCCAAATGAAACCGGTCTGAATTTAACAATAGCAAAATATCTGACTCCACACGGCGCGGATATAAATAAAACAGGGATAGCACCTGATATAAAAGTTCATTTTACAAAAAATGATGTTGAAACGGGAACAGATGCGCAATTAGAAAGCGCCAAAGATATGTTAAACAAAATAATTTTGAGCAAGGCACAATAATAATTCTTGACATAGCATTATGTCTTTCGTATATTAAGTATACGAATTAGGAGACATGGCCAAGTGGTAAGGCAGAAGCCTGCAAAGCTTTTATCCCCGGTTCAAATCCGGGTGTCTCCTTTTTTTTGCTAAAGGAGTATAGTTATGGGTTCTATATTTGGGATTTCGGATTTACCGGTTTCAACAATAACTACAGCCGTACAAATAGGCGGAGGTATGGATGTTCCTGAACCGGCGGACACAACATCTAAATCAAAACTTGAAAGAATTCCTGACACTGACAAATTTATATCAAAACAAAACAAATCACACATTTCAAATCCGGTAATAAAAATGCGCAATGGATTTGGGAAATTACTAAAGCATTTTAGTAAAGTACAAATTAAATAATTCGTGGGCGATTGGCACTCTGCCGAACAAAAATGATTGAGTATCATTTTTGTGAGAGGGGTAGCGCATCGTTGAGAACGACAGTTCTCAAATAACAATTAAATAATTCGCGGGCGATTGGCGCAGTTGGTAGCGCATCACATCGACATTGTGGGGGTCGTGGGTTCAAGTCCCGCATCGCCCACCATAAAAAGACTTACAACTTTTGTCGTGAGTCTTTTTATAATGTAATGCAAAAATTTTAACATACAATAACAACAAACCTGTCGGTGTAGCAACGCCGACCTACTAAACTTATTGTCCTAAAATTTTACTTGAAATTTACAGTTGGGTTCCACCCAACCTACTCAAACCGGCTGAATTATAACAATTACTGATTATGTTTTTTATTCAAAAATTTATCCAATTTTTCAGATGTATATGTTGAAAACATCGGGAGAAGCCCATAGTATATAAAAGCAAAAATAATAGTCGGACGTATTATATTTATGCCTTCTATGTATTTTGGTAATTTTGGGTTGTGTTTATTTACTTCTTTGAACTTTTCTATGCCGGGGGCGGTATGGTTTTTGACAAACCCGTCAAGCCAATATCCAAGAGCAATTGTAATTGCAGTGTTTATAATGTTGTTGTAATTCAGTACACGTTTGCAGTTTTCTTTTATGCTGTCAGATCTATTAGTTTGCCAAACAGAGGCTGAAGTCAACAAGACATCAGTCAAAGTTGCAAGCTTTTGCACTTTTTTATTTTCAATAATTTTACTGATTCCGTTTGATATTTTATCCCCAATACGTCCTGTGAATGCAGGTTCTTTAGATACATTCAATGAATCGTTAATATTGAAAAATCTGGCAGATTCATTTTTATATGGAAATTTTTCAGCGGCTTTTTTCAAATCTTCAAGCGGGTTATATCTGAAAATTTTACTCATAACGACAGGAATAAGTGCAATTGTAAGTATAGATTTTGGAATTGCCGTCAACAGACCTGTACTTAATTTTATAATTTGAGTTACAAATTTATAACTTCTTGTTTGAGGGTTGAAATTTTTTAAAGTTGTATCTTTTAAATATTTTGCAGAATTTTTGTCAATTCGTGTTACCGCATTTTCAATAGGCAATGCAATAGCTTCCACAATTCCAAATTTGACTATGCCTGATGTTATAGAATTTGCCATCGCATAGAATTTATTTTCTTTTTCTACATCAGGAGTATTGTATATAGAAAAAGTTCGCACTCCAAGCGACATCAACAAAGATGTACCTGCAGCAAACGATGTACCATGGTCTGAAACTTTTTCCAAGCCACTCAGAACAGTTTTATTTGTGAGTATTTTATTTGCAATACGATCTATATGCATTGTATTATTGTATGTAAAATAATGGTTTATGTTACAATTAAACCATGAACATTTTGGAATTTGCTAAGGGAGAACTGCAAGGTTGGGGAAAATACGAACGAATTATTTTCCCGTTAGAAATTTTGCTTATAACGCTTATTGCAATTTATATGAAAGATAAAACTGCCGCACTTATTAGTGCAATTTGCGGAATTTGCGCAACCATAACCGCAGGCAAGGGGAAAATTTCATGCTATATGTTTGGAATGATTTCCAATATTTGCTATTCGTACATCTCTTTTAAAAATGCATTTTGGGGAAATCTATGCCTTAATATGCTTTATTATTTTCCAATGCAGTTTGTCGGAATTTCAAAATGGAAAAAACATATGAAAGAAGATAAACAGGAAATTTATAAAACGTCATTATCTTTAAAAGAGCGTATTATATATTTTGGGGGCGCATTTGCGTGTTCGGTTGCGGGGTATTTTATTTTAAAATATTTGGGAGATGCAAATCCGCTTATGGATTCAGTGACGACAGTTTTGTCGGTTATTGCATTTATTCTTACCGTAAAAAGATGTATTGAACAGTGGTATTTGTGGACTGTCGTAAACGGATTATGTGTCATAATGTGGATTGGAGCATATTTAAACGGTTCTCACTGCTTTGCTACAATTTTGATGTGGAGCACATATTTTGTTTTGGGACTTTATTTTCTTTACAATTGGCATAAGGAAATTAAAAATGAATTATAATAGTGTTATGAAAAGATTTTTATTATTTTTACTAATAATATTTACATTTTGCGGAATTACTTGTTCTGAAGAGATTTTTACTGACGAAGTGGATCTTAAATCCCCAATGCTGAAAATTAACACGCAAACAAGAGAAGATATGATAAATTCTCATGGACCTGAGGTGACAAAAATAAAACAAACAAATTATGTGCAGGATACAACACGTTACAACCCTGACAGCGCGTATTCAAAAAAATCAACCTCTTATAAGAAAGAAAAGAAATTTAAGAATGTAGATGTCGGAGCACAGTACGATACTACATTTACCCCTGATAATGCTTCTCAGACACGAACACTTTATACTAATATGCACCTAAATGACAAAGCAAGTGTCAATACTTCATACTCAACAAATACAAATTCACAATCAAATTCAGCCGGACAAATGAACGGAACAGTTTCTATTGCTCCGGAATACAGATTTAATAAACATTTATCCATACAAAATAAATATTCGAAAAATACCGGTAACGGCACAACAAAAGAAGAAATCGGAGTAAAGCTAAATCCTTTTAAAGATACTGAAAGAATGGATTTAAATGCGGGCTTTGGACAAGTTCAATATACAAACGGCTCACCGTCA
>CACXAK010000244.1 GCA_902765655.1 uncultured bacterium
CATTTAGTCAGAAATTCTTTATTTGATCTTCCGTCTGAAATTTTCAGGGATATAAAATATGACGCAAAAGCATTCCATCATTCTGTAAAAGGCAAAGCAAACGACAATGAATTAGGCAGATTAAATGATTTAGGTATGAAATTGGGTGGTTTAACTATCGCTACATATTTATTCTCTAAAAAATTCGCTCCGTTATCAAAAGCAATGGAATTTGTCGGATTGGTATCATTCTTTGCTGCTATGGATATTTGGCCGAAACTTGCGCTTCAGCTTCCTGCATATTTAATTCACGGTTTTGATGTCAGACAGCAATATCGTGATAATTACGGAACCAAAAAACCTGTATTCCAAGACCACCAATTTATTCCGTGGGATTTGTATTCGGATGAAGAAATAAATAAAATCGGTGATCGTTTAAGAGTTCCTAAGGATATGAAAAATCGCAGAGATTTTATTCAGGAAAAAATGAGAAAAATTGCCCTTCAAAATAATACAATGTGGATGTTGACCGCAGGTTTTGCAACTCCTGTTATGAGTGCATTAATTTGCGAAGCACTTAAAGAACCTATTCACAATTATCAGGATGGGAAGTTAAATAAAAAGGCAAATGCTTTATTGAGTAATTTTAATACCGAAATCGGGAAATATGATTTTTCCGCAAAGAATAAAAAATTAGACGCATTAATAGAAAAATATAAAGGGCAAACTATTACCGAAGAGGCATTTTCTGAAATCTCAAAGACAATTTCTGCAGGAATGGATACAATTACAGCTAAAGCGGTTGAAAGAGATTTGAAAAATGTAATTCTTCAAAAGGGTTATAACATTTCAAAGAAAACTTTTGAAAATTTAAGTGAGTCACTGAAAGAAGTTTTAAAAGGTATTCCTGAAAATGATATAAATGAATTAGTTCCGAGTGCGGATGAAATTATTTCAAAGCTTGATGACAGCAAAAGGAGTGCTATATTTGCAGGCGAAACTCTAAACGGTCAAAGTGAATTTTCTCATTATGTAACTGCTTTTGAAAATGCGATAGATGAAAAATTTGCATCTTTTGAAGCATCGCATCCGGGTAATTCGAATATTGAAGGCGCAAGATTCCGCGTTGATGAAATGATTCAAAGTGAGAAATCAATTTTAGATACTCATTTCAAAGCAGTTCCTTCTACGGTTTTGACAGAGGAAGCTGTAAATAACTTAAAAGAAGTGAATAAAGTATTAAATACTTTCCATGCAAGGCAAAGGGTTTTAAATAAATATGCTTATTTAAAAACAGCTCAGTCACAGGAAACATATCTTGCAAATACCTGGAACGGGATTTTAGATAATGATATGTTAAAAACTTTGGGCATAACAGAAAAAGATATCTCCAAAACAAGAATGGATTCCAATCTTGTTGGTAATTTGCTTCGTGATAAATTAGAAACAATTGTTTCTGATGATGCAAAGTATAACGAAGTTATTGATAAAATTATAGAAAAATTAAATTTTCTTGAAAACAGAACAAAATTTGCTCAATATGAAAAATATAATCCTAATGAAAAAAATCCTTATAAAGATTATGTTGATACCACCTTTAATGAAGCTTCAGCTCAATTAAAGCAGAATAAAATGAAGTATACCGCTCAGCGTTTAAACGGTTATGATGTCGGAAGTGTGGATTCTCATACTTTAAAAGATTTGCAGTTATCTTTTGTACAAGACAGGGTTCGCGGGGTGAAAAGTTCATTCTATCGTTTGCTTAATACATTAGATTTCTTTAAACGTGTATCTGACAAACAGCACTTAGATTCTTTGAATGAATACAATTATACTGATGCAGCCGGGAATTTGATTAAGCACGTTGATTTTACCCGCTCTGTTAAAGAAGAAATGATTGAAATGTCAAAACAATTATTAATTAGCGGTCATTCTTCGGATTACGCCGTAAAATTCTTCTTCCTCAGAGATCCAGAATTAAATCCTGACAATCTCTCTGATGAACAAAGAAAAATTCTGTTCTCGGATATAAAAACTGAAATGGGCAAAGTTGTGAATGAATTTTACGGTAAAAAAGCATTGGATCAGCTTGCAGATAATCCGCATGACAGAGTATTTTATGATTCAGCAATGAGATTGATGTACAGTGACCG
>CACXAK010000245.1 GCA_902765655.1 uncultured bacterium
TCTGTTAATTCAATCAAATTGTTTTCTTCTTCTGCCATTTTTTTACTCCTTTATGTTTTAAATTGTTATTATATTCTTGATAAATACTGTTCTAATATTATACGGGCACTTTCTATATCCACAAGCCCTTTATCTTTTCTGAAATCAATTTTTTGGTTTCTGAGATTTTCTTCTGCTGCCTCAGACGTTAATCGTTCGTCTTCAAATATTATCTCATAACCGTGTATTTTGAAAACAAAATTTTCACAATTTTCTGCCTGAAAGCCCTTTGTACCGTCCATATTAATGGGTAAGCCGGCAACAATTTTTTCTACATGATTTTCTTTTGCGATTTTGATTATTTTGTCTATTGCCTCAGATTCTGGCTCTCTTGAAATATAAGAATGACCGTTAGCTGTGACTAAAAGGAAATCACTCAGCGCTATTCCGATTCGCTTTGTTCCTATATCAAGAGCCATAACCTTATACATCAGAATTTACCCAATTTTTTTCTATATAAGCTATTCTATCCGAAATAACTTCATCTGTAAACACTAAAACATTCAAATCTTTATTATATTTTATCAACATAAGATATTCATATACACTGCGCTTTAAAATTTCAGTAAGAAATTTCTCAAACAAATTTTCGTCAAATATCAGCCCATATATTTTCTCTGCTTCGTCATCCTTGCCTATTACATATTTTATATAAGCAGAAAAAATTAATTTATTAATCCAGCATTGCTTTTCTTCTTTATAAAATATTTTAGTTTTATAATCTACAACCAGTTTATCTAAGTTTGATTCATTTTTTACATCAGCTATTAAATCTTCAAATTCATCACTGTAATCAGCATCTAAAAACCAATGAGAAGAAACTTTCATATTATCAAGTTCTTTAATAATACTATCGTCTACTTTTTGCGGTATTATATGCTCTTTCAGAATTTTATCAAAATATTCGTCTTCAGAATCAATATCAACAAGCAAATTTCGCCAACAAATGTACTCATAAGGGAGTTCCCAATCAGACTTTGAATATTCAATTGTTTTTATTTCTGCATTGAAAAGAATATTTTTAAAATATTCAGGAGCAACAGATACAACTTTTTCATTTTTCAGAAATTTCTCAAGAATCTTATCACATTCAAATTTTGAAATATCATAAAATCCAAAACAATCCCTTATCCCAGTTTCAAGATTTATTACAATCGAAATGAATCTTATTCTTTCCTGAGAAGTCGTTCTTGTACAAATCATTGCAACATCACCGCGCCCGTCAGGATACGTCAGATAAAATTTATCAGGTTTCGTGTCAGACAAAATCTTTTTATAAAACTCTTTTGAATTATCAGTTCTCATGCCTGACATTTTCAAAGTCGCAAGACTTTTTCTGATGCATTGATTTAACTCTCCGGTTGTATATTTGCCCATTCTCTCAAGCATATTCAGTGCAAGCTGAGATTTTGTATTCCCTAAAAGATTAAGCGCCTCACGACCTTCAGGACTGTTTGGTTTTGATTCAAAAACAGAAATTAAAATATTTGCCAATGCGTCCGACTCAAAATCCTTTTCAAAAGAATTTAAAAGAGTAATTTTGTCTTCGGTTTTAATAGATGTCAAAAAATCCATAAAATCAATTTGAACTTCCGGATTAATTATTGCAGTTTTCAAAAGCTGCTTCGTATTTTCATCAAGAATTTCATCTGCATCTTCAACATATTCTGCGCAACTGTCATAAGACCAGTCCGCATCAAGCTCTCTGAGCATGTTCAAAACCATTACACGAATATCAGTGTTTAAGTTTTTATTTTTCATTAACTCCCAAAGACCGGAAACCAATTCGTCTTTACTTACAAAATGTTCAAGTAAAAAGCATATTACAGAAATTTTTTCCTTTGGCGAATTTGATAATTCTTTAAATAATAATTTACCCAAAAGTGATTTATCTTCCTGTGCTTCAAGCAAATCTATATCCGAAAGACAATCTTTTATATCATTTACGGAATTAATTTTTGAAAGTAACTTATTTAAAGCCGTTTTCAATTCAAACGGATTAAGCTGTTTAAAACCTGAACTCAAATGCTATCTCGCCTTTCCCCAAAATGCTTTTAGTATCTGCTGAGCTTCAGCACATGGTATTCTATCATGGTACATTCAGAACAAATATTAACCCCCGGCCCTTCAATCATCTTTATTACCTGAGTATTTGGACGCCCGCAAAAACTGCAATACACAAGCTCCTGTTTTTGTTCTTCTTCATGCTTTGTTTCTTTTGCCTTATTCTTTTTGGCTCCAAGGCGTACCACCTTTTCTTCTGACATTTTAAACTCCTTATTTTCACATTTATTGTAACTTAAATTAATGAAATTTGCCATATATTTATTATTAAATTATAATAAGTTAACAACCTGTTTTAAGAGGGGATTCATGAAAAAAACGATATTTATAATAAGCGTTTTGCTTGTGGCAGTTGTTTCAACGGCCTGCATAAATAATTTTGCCGTAAGAGATCTTAATAACAAAGCAGAAGTATATATGCAAAAAGGCGATTATGCTCAGGCAATTGAACGTCTTAAATCAAGCATAGATTTAGATCCAAATGTTTATGAAACACATTACAATCTTGC
>CACXAK010000246.1 GCA_902765655.1 uncultured bacterium
CTATAATATACGAGAAAGTATCTTTCAGCGTATTAAAAAGTTTTGTTATCTGAGCCGGTTTAATATCTTCTGCCTGCTTGAAATACGGCGGATCAGCAAGAACGTACAAACTCGTGCGCTTGTACTGTTCTAAAGTGCTTAGCAAAAATGTCTCGTTTATCTTATCTATATTTTCAAGCATATATGATATATTGAATGACGGTTTTAAATCAAGAAATGTTGTAATATCACCCGTTTGAAAGTTTAAATCAATTAATGCTATATTTTCTTTCGTAATTTTTGCAAGCTCAAGTGCAAGATTTGTTGCCAAAGAGGTTTTACCAATACCTCCCTTATTCGAGAAGACGGAAATAATTTTGCACTTAGTTTTTTGCATATTTTCATCAGAAGAAGACAATAACTTATTAATACTATCTGTAAACTCATTTTTTATAACAGGCACAGGCAAAAATTCTTTTGCCCCTGCACGCATAACTTCAACAATCAAATTTACGGAAGGATTATCACTTAAAGCTATAACTTTGCATTTTGGGAAATTTTGGCATATTTTTGCAATAAAATCTATCCTACCTGATTGTGAGTCAGAAAAATCAACTAAAATAATTGAATCAGAATCAGCAGATATTTTGGAATACACATCCTGTAAATCAGAACATACAATCGGTTCTAAAGCTTCAAATTCACTGCAATAAAGTTTTAATACTTCCGCTGTTGAAAATTCTTCCGTTAAGATATAAGTTGAAATTTTATTCATTACAAACCCTACATGACAAATATAACATGCTTTTCAAACTCGGGCAACAAGTTTAATATTATATTTTGTTTATGATAACATTGCTTTGTAGCAATTATACTTAATCAATATGCTGCGTTGTACGGCCAATACTTGAGGCAAAAATGAAAATATTGTCAGGATTAAATTTAGAAGAAATTGAACAATTAACGTCAGAACTCGGAGCCACAAAATTCAGAGCACGACAAATTCATAACTGGATTTATTTAAAATCGGTCAAAAATATAGATGAAATGACGGATTTATCCATAAAATTCAGAAATGAACTAAAAGAAATTGCGTCTGTTTCGGATACCAAAATAAAAGTAAAACAAGTCAGCTCTGACGGAACAATAAAATATCTTCTTGAATATCCAGACGGAGAATGCGTTGAAACGGTGCTTATGCGATTTGACAATCGTGCGAATTTAACTGCCTGTGTAAGCTCTCAGGTCGGCTGCGCAGTAAATTGCTCTTTCTGCGCAACAGGCAAACGAGGCTTTATAAGAAATTTAACATATAAAGAAATTATCGAACAGGTTTTGATGATTCAGCGTGATACCGGCTTAAAAGTTACAAATATTGTTTTTATGGGTCAGGGAGAACCTCTTTTGAATCTTGATAATGTATTAAAAGCAATGAAAATTTTTAATGAAGATTTTCAAATCGGAGCAAGAAGACTTACAGTTTCGACATCAGGCATCATCCCGCAAATAAATAAACTTGCACAGCTTGATATGCAGTCAACACTAGCACTTTCACTGCATGCCCCTAATCATGAAATAAGAGCAAAACTCATGCAGATTGAAAATAAATATCCAATGGATGAGCTTCATAAAGCATTAAAGAATTATACCGATAAAACAGGCAGAAGAATAACGATAGAATATCTTTTGATTAAAGATTTGAATGATACGGCTCAAAGTGCAAAGGAGCTCGCTGCCTACCTTAAAGATATTAAATGCAATATAAATTTAATACCGTACAACCCGACAGAAAAAAATGATTACCAACGCCCGTCAAATAATTCTATAATGAAATTTAAGTATTTAATGGAGCACTCAGGTAAAAAAGTTACGGTCAGACTGGAACGAGGCGCAGACATTGATGCTGCTTGCGGACAGTTAAGAGGAAAAGTAAAATAGTCAAAACAAAAGGCGGTATAAGGAAGTTACCGCCTATTAACCAGATTTACACTATGTAAGTGTTCAGAAAGGAACTTTTTATTCGCCCAGATTTATTTGTGAGAACTGGACGATTTTATTTTTTCCGCGTTTTTTAGCATTATATAATGCGTGTTCCGCGTATCTTATAAT
>CACXAK010000247.1 GCA_902765655.1 uncultured bacterium
ACAAGTTCATCACCTTCGTTTAATCCTGCAAGTTTTTTTGTTGAATATCCGACAGCCATAAATACAAGTGTCAGAATTCCTTTTTCTTTGTCAACATCTGCAATTGTCAAAGGAACTCTTTCGCCTTCTTCTTCTACTCTGAAGATTATAAATTGTCCTGCTTTTGCGTTGCGTACAACATAAGGGGCATCAATGTTTATTTCGTATTGATTCGGACAAATTTCTTTTTTTGATAATATTTTATATCCCATTTCTCTCTCCTAATCTTTCAAAATTATACTATAAATTTGCGGGGTTTTCAAGTTGACCTGTTCTTTATTTAATGAGATAATCGGACTATGAATTACATATTTTATTTTCTAATAGTAATTTCAATAGTGATAGGGGCAATAAACGGCAAATTGCAGGATGTTGGCAATGCTGTTATGAGCGGCGCTGAGTTATCCGTAAAAGTTGCGTTTTCGCTCATAGGGATAATGGCTTTTTGGCTCGGAATAATGCAGATTGCTCAAAAATCAGGTATCATTGATTTTTTATCAAAAATGTTAAAGCCGATTACAAAAGTTTTGTTTAATGAAATCCCTGAAGATTCCCCGGCAATAGGTGATATTGCTATGAATTTCAGCGCAAACGCTTTCGGGCTTTCTAATGCTGCAACACCTTTTGGACTTAAAGCAATGGAAGAATTGCAAAAAGAAAATATTGATAAAAAATCCGCTTCAAATTCAATGTGTCTCTTACTTGGGATGAATACGGCGGGATTTCAGCTTATACCGACAACAGTTTTGGCGGTTCTTGTCGGAATCGGATATAAAAATCCGACCGAAATTATTGCCCCGACTCTGCTTGTAACCTGTATCGCATTTACTTTCGCTGTTATTCTGTCGAAGGTTTTACAAAAAGTGTGGAATCCTCAAACTGAAAATAATGAGATTCTTCGCCAGGTTAAGTCATTTAGAGGCGCAGCCGAAGAATCTGCTCAGAATGACCGAATAGGAGGTGAAGAATGATTAAAATTCTAAATCTCATATCGCTTTGGGCTTTGCCGTTTTTAATTTTATTGGTTCTGACTATTGGAGTTATCAGAAAAGTACCTGTTTATGAAGAATTTACTCATGGCGCAAAAGACATTGAAATGCTTGCTTCTGCCATAGCACCGTTATTAAAATCCTGTCATATCCCTGCTGATGTATTGCCGTTGACTATTGTTCGTTCTTTATCAGGTTCTGCTGCTTTAGGGGTCTTTTCTGATATTGCAAATAATTTGGGCCCCGATTCCTATGCAACAAAACTCGCCGCTATTATGGTCGGAAGCAGCGAAACTACCTTCTACGTTCTTGCTGTTTATTTCGGGGCTGTAAAAATATCAAAAATTCGTTATGCTTTAATTGTTGGTCTGCTTGCAGATTTGGTTGGAATTATCGCAGCAGTTTGGGTATGTAATTTGATGTTTGGATAGTGTCAATCCAGCTTTGAGAATATTCATCTTTTTCGTTTTTTGCAATTGTTTTTATTAAAACTGCATAATTTATGTTTATGCAATCAATTTTCTCTAATCTTTTAACTGTAAACTCTTGGGCTCCGCAATTGTGGCAGAAATTGTTCAAAGGCACAACTTCGCCGTTTTTGACCGTTGCAATTTCTTTTAATCCGCAAGATGCACACCGCACAAGATACCATTGATTTTCGATTAACTCACCGCAATCAGGGCAATAGTAATAATCCGCATCCGGGGGAACTTTATCGTGTGTACATTCTTTGCTTATACCTAAAATCTGACTCCATCGCATACTATTTTTATAATTATGTATCGGTAAAAGTCAAAATTATATAATATCTTTTTCTATAATTTTAAAATATTCAAGCAGTTTGTCGTAATTTTCTTCCCGCATTAATACCCCTCGGTATTTTGAGGCATTAGCGACGGAAGAAATGTAATACGGGTAAAATTTTCTGAAAAATTTTATTCCGACTTTTTCTCCTCGTAATTCTATCTCCTGAGCCAAATGTTGCTTCATTATTTCTATTTTTTCTTTAATGGTAGGCGCCGGCAGAATTTCTCCTGTATTAAAATAATGGTCAATTCTGTATAACAGTGACGGATCTCCCAAAACTCCCCGCCCTACTGCAATACCGTCAGCACCGCTTTGTTTTATACATTCAATAGCACTTTCGACACTATTTACATCTCCGTTTGCAAAAACTGGGACATCAACATTTTCTTTTAAATCTTTAATTCTTGCCCAATCTGCCTGCCCCGAATACATCTGGGCTCTTGTTCTTGCGTGAATTGTAATAAATTCAGCTCCTGCTTCCTGCATTTTTTGACCGAATTCGACATAATTCATTTCATTTGCGCTGTAACCAAGCCGGAATTTTACGCTGACAGGCAAATCAGTTCCTTCTTTTACTGCCTGAACAATATCGTAGGCAAGCTCCGGCTCTCGCATAAGAGCAGAACCGTCATGCCCGCAGACCACTTTTCTGACAGGACATCCCATATTTATATCGATAATATCCGCAACTTCCGATAATCTGCGTGCTGCATCTTTCATCATAAACGGTTTGTGCCCGCATATTTGGTATGCAATCGGATGGTGCGAATTATCAAGCATTAAAATATCTGTCTGATTTCTGTTTTGTGCCAAAAATTCCGAACTTATCATTTCTGTTGTTATAAGACAATTTGGGTTGTAGTGCCTTATCATACTTCTGAGCACATAGTCCGTTATCCCCGCCATTGGGGCAAGTGAAACTTTTGATTTTAAAATACCTAGAACTCTATTTTTTTGCGGCTGTGTCTGTTGCATTTTCTTTTAATTCCTCGGCTCTTGCCTTGGCATATTTTTTGTAATCATCATCAGGGACATCTGAATCAGCATACATCTGATAATATTCCATTGCCTCTTTATATTTCTTGAGTGCATCATAATTTGAGGCAATCATATAAGGACATATTGTAAAATCTTTATTCAAATCATACGATTTTTTTAAGTCCGATATTGCTTCGTTGTGCTTTCCTTTTGAGTCATAAATCATTCCCCTGTAATAGAGGGCATAATCATTATTTGCATTTCTCGAAATAAGTTTGTTGAAATCAATTAATGCTTCATCATATTTCCC
>CACXAK010000248.1 GCA_902765655.1 uncultured bacterium
GAAATATATGAAAGAACCGGTATAAAACCAAAAGTTCATGTCAAACTTGATACCGGAATGAACAGAATAGGTGTTCGTGCTGATGAGGCAATCGATTTTATAAAAGAAGTCCAAAATGCCAATTACCTTGATTTCAAAGGTGTATTTACTCATTTGGCGGCCGCAGAGGAACTTGATAAAACGCAGGAACAATTCAAAAAATGGGATAGCGTAATTGACAATATCAATACAGACGGTCTTTTATTGCATATTCTCAATACCGCAGGCACAATTTGTTATAAAAAACCGAATTCTAATATGTGCAGAATCGGGATTTCTTTATATGGTTTATATCCTGATTTCCCGCAAGGGGTTGAGTTTAGAATGCCAAAATTAAAGCAGTTGATTTCTCTAAAAGGACGAATTGTAAATATTCACAAGGCAAAAGATGGTGAAGGAATAAGTTATTGCCATACATACACAGCTAATGGCGAAAGAACAATTGCAACTGTGCCGATTGGTTATGCTGATGGGCTACCAAGGAAATTGTCAAATAAAATTACCGGGATGCTAAATGGTGTTGATGTCCCTCAAGTCGGTAATATTACAATGGATCAGATTATGTTTGATGTTACCGGTGTTGATTGTAAGTGTGGTGATATTATAACATTACTAGATGAAAATAAATCAATTGATGAGTGGGCAAAAATCTTAGATACAATAAATTATGAGCTGACTTGCCGTCTTAAAGTCCGGCTTCCAAGAGTTTATACTCGTTAATATGTTTGTAAGGGGGGAAAATGGGGAATAATTATGACATTGGTATAATAGGAGGCGGGCCTGCCGGTTACACTGCAGCTTTGCATGCATCTATTCAAGGAAAGTCGGTTGTACTTTTTGAAAAAGACAAAATTGGAGGTGTCTGCTTAAATAAAGGATGTATACCCACAAAATCTATTCTACATTCGTCTGAGGTTTATAAGCAAACTCTGAACGGAGAAATTATTGGCGTTCGTGCTGAAAATGTTGTTCTTGACTATTCAAAAATAATTGAACGCAAAAATAAAACTTTGGAAACATTACGCAAAGGAATCGAGCTTGCATTAAAAAATGCAAAAGTGTCTTTGGTAAATGGTGAAGCACAAATTAAAAATAAAAATGTAGTTGAATGTAATAATGAAGTTTTTAATTGTTCAAAGATAATATGTGCAACAGGTTCAAGTCCAAAAATTGTCAAAGGCCTTGAATTTGATAATGAATTTTTATTGTCATCAGATGATATTTTAAATCTTGAAAAATTACCCAAGAGTATTTTAATAGTTGGTTCAGGCGCAATTGGAACCGAATGGGCAAGGATTTTTAATAATTTTGGAGTTGAAACAACGGTTGTTGAGTTGGCAGAAAGGTTGCTTCCGCTTGCGGATGTAGAGGTTTCAAAGCGATTAGAACGAATATTTAAAACTAATAAGATTAAATTCTATACCAAAACCTGTGTATCAGAAGTAAAAGATAAAAAAGTTACACTCTCAAATGGTGAAATTATTGAACCGGAAATTGTTTTAGTGGCTGTTGGCAGAACCTCGAATAATATTGATAAAACAGACGGGATTGAGTATATAGGTGATGTTTCAGGCGAAATTCAGCTTGCTCATTATGGTATCAAGCAGGCACTTGAAACCGTAAATAATGTAAAATTCAATAAAACATTAGTTCCTTCTGTTGTTTACGGAACTCCTGAAATTGCGTGGGTCGGTAGGCGTGAACAGGATTTGGAGGAGGGCAGCTACAAAAAATCTATGGTACTTGTATCTTCTTTAGGGAAAGCGCATTGTGACGGTCAAACTGATGGTTTCATAAAAATTCTTGCTCAGGATAATAAAATTGTCGGGGCGCATATTGTTTGCGCCGAAGCATCTTCTTTGATTCAGCAGTTAGCAATCGCTATTCAAAACGATATTACTATTGATAAATTAAAAGAGGTTTGTTTCCCGCATCCTACGTATTCAGAAGGAATTTTTGACGCTTTATTCAAGCTCTAATTAAATTATTAAAAAATAATAAACTTTATTATAAATCACAGAATTGAGAGATAT
>CACXAK010000249.1 GCA_902765655.1 uncultured bacterium
TCAACTTTCAAAAGAAGCACTTTACAGTATTGGCGGATTACTAAAACACGTTAAATCATTCACAGCTATAACAAACCCGATTATAAACAGTTATAAAAGATTGGTTCCGGGGTATGAGGCTCCTGTATATTTGGCTTGGAGTTTGGCAAACCGTTCCGCACTAATCAGAGTTCCTGCAAAACGCGAAAACGCAACAAGGGTTGAACTTCGTTCGCCTGACCCTAGTTGTAACCCTTATTTAGCATTAGCGGTAATATTGGGTGCAATTTTAGATGGTGTTGAAAATAAAATTGAACCGCCTCTCCAAATAGAAGAAAATATTTACCAAATGACAAAAAAAGAAAGAAAAAGAGCCAAAATTGATTCACTTCCTGCAAGCTTAAGCGAGGCTCTTGATTTGCTGGATGATGATGAAATTATTAAAGATGCATTGGGTGAACATATTTATGAAGAATTTGTTTCTGCAAAAGAAAAAGAATGTGACAGATTCAGGACTTATGTAACACCGCTTGAAGTAGATATGTATCTTAATATGCAATAAACAATTTATTATCTTCCAAAATTATAAATCTACTTTCACCTAAAAGGTGCACTTGGTTGCACCTTTAATATTAATGCGAAAAAATCAAGGATTAGAAAAAATAAAGGGAAATAACAATGGCTCAAAATATTAATGAAAAAGAAACGACAGCTGTTTTATTAAAAGTTAAAGATGATACAAAAAAAAAGACAGAACTAAGAATTAGAAAAGTTATAATATTTACTGTTGTTTTAGTTGCAACATTTGTTATTGGCTCTTTATGTACATTTAAAACAACAAAATTTATAAGTATAGATGATCTGCCATTTGTAAACAAAGCAGATACGGCCTTTATTATAATATCAACAATTCTTGTTATGCTAATGACACCGGCTCTTGCCTTATTTTACGGCGGTATGGTGAGAAAGAAAAACGTACTTGGTACCATTATGCAGAGTTTTATTGCACTGGGTATAGTATCTGTCATTTGGTTTTTGTACGGATATTCTCTTGCTTTTGGCGGTGACATTGGTAATATTATAGGAAACCTTGACTTTATTATGTTAAAAAATGTTGGATTATCACCAAATGAGGGTTCAACAATTCCACATCAATTGTTTTTTATATTCCAAATGATGTTTGCTTGTCTAACTCCTGCGCTTATAACAGGTGCGTTTGCTGAAAGATTTAAGTTTAAAAGTTATCTTTTATTTTTAATTTTATGGGTAACTTTTATATATTGTCCTCTTGCTCATTGGGTTTGGGGCGGAGGTTGGATAAGCAAAATCGGTGGAATTGATTTTGCCGGCGGACTGGTTGTACACATCGCATCAGGTGCCGCTGCGCTTGCTTGCTGTATTATGCTCGGCAACAGAAAAGGTTACAAAACAGAGAATATGCCGCCTCACAATTTAACATTAACGTTTATAGGCCTGATGTTTCTTTGGGTTGGCTGGTTCGGGTTTAATGCAGGGAGTGCATTGTCAGCAAATGCTTTAGCAACTACTGCGTTTATTAATACACAATTAGGTGCCGCTTCAGGGCTTCTTGCTTGGCTCGGTGTTGAATATTTGCACAGGGGAAAACCAACCGTATTAGGTGGTATGTCAGGAACTCTTGCGGGATTAGTAGGTATCACACCGGCTTGTGGATTTGTAACTCCGACTTCAGCAATTGTTATAGGGATTATTACCGGAATGATTTGTTATATTCTAACAACTTTTAAAGGAATCTTTAAATATGACGATTCGCTTGATGTTATAGGAATCCATGGAACAGGCGGAATTGTGGGTTCTGTATTAACAGGTGTTTTTGCAACAGTTTTAATAAATCCTGATGGCACAAACGGACTTTTATACGGAAGCTTTAAGTTGTTTAATGCACAAATCGTTTCTACAATAGCAAGTATTGCTTTCTCATTTTTCGGAACAATTTTAATTCTGTATATTATTGATAAAATATCAGGTTTAAGAGTATCTGAATTCGAAGAAATGCAAGGACTTGATATATCGCAGCACGGTGAGAATGCTTATAGATTACAAATATA
>CACXAK010000250.1 GCA_902765655.1 uncultured bacterium
AATGCCGGCTACGATTGGCAGGAAGAATTACATAAAGAAGATTTAAGCGATAATCATATTCAAAAAATTATTCGTGCGATCCTTAAACAAGCTATTTTAGAAGACATACACGAAGTTATATTTCAGGGAGATGATGAGGGCTTAGGCGTAAACTTTAAGAAACAGGGAGAAATGCTAAACCGCGGTTATATTCCACCCGTATTGATTTCATCTTTTGTAGCTAAATTAAAGACGCTTTCAGAACTTGATCCTTCAGTATCAGAAGTTCCGCAACTCGGGAAATTATGTTTTAAAGTTGATAATATTGTGGTAATGGCAAGTACTTCAACATTCCCAACCATTATGGGTGAAAGAATATTTTTAAAAATATACAAGCCGCCAAAATCACTTGAAGAAATTGTTTCATCAAAAAATGATATTTCAGAAATACGTCAGGCACTTGGCAAACCCGGGATAATTTTGGTTTGCGGCTCTTCGTTAAGCGGAAAAACACACGTTATATATTCATTACTTCTTGAGGCCGCAAAAACTGCTTCAAAAAATATTATGACTTTGGAAAGTATTGCAAAATATGAACTTAACGGGGTCAACCAATGCGAATTTAATGAAAATGTCGGCTTTAATATGGATAAAGCAGCACGCTTTATTGCATTCCAAAATCCTGATATAATTTATCTCGAAGGAATTAAATCAAAAGCATCTTTTGACTATTTTTCAAGTCTTGTATATGAAGGAAAGACAATTATTATGGAATTTCTTGCCAATAACATGGACGATTTACGCTCTAAAATGGCATTCTCAGATTTTGATACCCTCAAATCAATAATATCTTCCATGATATTTATTCACTCTAAAAACAGCGTGGAAGTATTTGGCAAAGACAGTTTGCAAAAGTATTTGGGCTAATTTAGTGCTATTATAATTTCGCCAAAATTTTATGTGCAAGGGCAAACATTTTTGATTTGATTGGTATATTTTCTAAATTATATTCGTGTTTTTTTAGTAAATATTCAAAAAAATCTTTTGCTTTGAGAGGTTTTGGAGCATCAACCCCTTTTATATTCCCGCTGACTGTTCCATAGCCAAAAGATTTGTTATCTTTTTCGACAATTATGTTTGAAATAACCATGCGTTTTTTTTCATCCCACAAAAATATATTGTCTGCGGTAATTGGGAATTGCTTATCACCGCATCTTGCTGAAACAACTATTCCCTCACTATTTAAGGATTTTACAATATTCTGAACTTCTTTGTTATCAACAAAAGATTTTAAAACACCTTTGTTCCAGTTTTGCGGCTCTTTAATTATTATTGTCGAATAATTAGGTAATTCTACACGCATGCTTATGTCCCTTTTCGCTTTGCTTATATAAAAATTCAAAAAAAATTTTTTTTTTGCTACCTTATATTCAAAAATTTATGCACCTGAGGAATTAGTCTTGTATTTGGATAAATATTTAAAAATTTATTTAAAGTATTTTGGCAAAAAACGTTATCGACACTTATTTTATCCCCATTCATTTTGGGCTGAAGTACAAGTTCAATATTGTGTTTTTTGCCCAAATTTGCACAAGTTTTTATCTCTTCATCAGTTATTTTGTCATCAAATACAATTTTGGCAAATGTATAAGCGCCATAACAATTTGCAAGAAATTTGTCATGGGATTCAAAAGTATCTTTCCCTGTTGCTGATGGTAATTTTATATCAGCAGAAATAATATCTGTCTTATCCCTGATGAGCAATAATTCATCAGATAAAGTCGCGTTCGTTTCCAAATATATTTTCAAATTATTGCTTTCAAAACGAATTATACTTATAAACTTATCCAAAAAATCAGCGTATAAAAGAGGTTCTCCTCCGGTTAAAGATATTGAATGAATTTTATTCAAATCATATTCAGACATTATTTTGTTTGCCAATTTCTCAGGAGTATAAATAACAGAATCTTTACTCCCAAAATCGGTATCACAATATTGGCAATTCAAATTGCACCCGCAAAAGCGTATAAATAATTGCTTATACCCTACAACAGGTCCTTCGCCTTGTATCGATTCAAATTCAGAAATTTCAATACTTACGGTAACAATTAAGTCACCGATTTTACCATTCTTTTTCAGTCCCTGTTTTGCAATACGAAATTTTTGACCTGAAGTAGTATTTTTGGGGAGCTTTAATTTTATTGACCCATCAAATGCAGGAATAGATATTTCTTCCCCCAAAGCCGCCTCAAACGGGGTTATAGGTACATTATAATAAATATTTAATTTATCAAAATGTACCTGAGTTTTTGTTTCAATGTGAACTAAAACATAAACATCTCCGTTTGTCCCTCCATTTTTGCCTGAAGCCCCCTCTCCTTTTAATCTGAGTTTTGTGCCGTCTTTTATTCCTTTCGGAATTGTCAGAGTAATTTTTTTTGTCTCTGTAACTACCCCCTTGCCGCCGCAATCTGAGCATTTATCTCCATTTACAAATTTATGACCAAAGCATTTCGGGCAGGTTCTTGTTGTCCTGATATTTATTATTCTTTTAGAACCCGTCATTACTTCATCAGGAGTTATTGTAACTTCTGTTGTCAAATTCTCACCTTTTTGCGGTTTTGAATAATTTTTGCGTTTTCTATCTCTCTTGATACGGGAAATGTAGTGTTTTACCGCCTTAAACAAATTCATTGAAAAAGCTTTTTTATTTTCTTTATTTTTTTCTGATTTTGCAGAAGTTTTTTTTGTTTGAGATTTGTCTTCTTTTTGATTATTAACCTGTTCAGAGCTTTTATCCTCTGCCTTTTGAGTTTGAGTTTCTTCTTCTGATTTATTTTCTTTTTCTTTATTTACAAAGTCAAAAGCAGGATCTTTTCTGAAAATATGATGAATTGTATCATATTTTCTGCGTTCCAGATCATTGCATAATGTTTCATAGGCGGCAGTTATTTCTTTAAACTTTGCAACAGCATCAGCATCTTTATTTACATCAGGGTGATAAATTCTGGCAAGTTTACGATATGCAGACTTAATTTCACTTGTAGCCGCATCAGTTTCTACATTCAAAAGTTCATAATAATTTTTAACACCATTAAACACCATATAAACTATTTAATGATATTTTTGTAAAAATCAATATTCCCGAACGGATTAGAGTTATTTATTTTTCAACCATAAAGGTGACAGGTCCGTCGTTGATAAGCTCAACATCCATCATCGCACCAAAACTGCCTGTCTGCGTTTCAATACCATGTTCTTTAATTTTTGATACGAAATATTCATAAAGTTCATTTGCTTTGTCCGGTAATTCCGCATTGTCAAAGCTCGGGCGAGTGCCTTTTTTGCAATCCCCACAAAGAGTAAACTGCGAAACAACAAGCATTTGACCGCCAACATCTTTCAGCGACAAATTCATTTTATCGTTTTCATCTTCAAATATCCGGAGATTAACAAGTTTTTGA
>CACXAK010000251.1 GCA_902765655.1 uncultured bacterium
TTAATTTTTGACCAACGCTTATTAGTACGCCTGGTTATAAAAAACAGGATTACAAATACCAAAATTATACCAATATTAATTATGTAAAGATATGATGACATTAGTCCCTCAATTTCCTATAACATGATATAATTATAATCAATAGATTAAGGTTTGTAAACAGCGTGAATTATGTCAAATTTAAAGCTCCCTGAAACAATAAAAATGGTTATTACCGATTTTGACGGCATTGTCACTGATAACTGTGTGTATATTAGTGATGACGGAATAATGTCGCGTAAAATTAATTTTAAAGATGTTGTCGGTTTTTATTTATTAAAAAAGAACGATATTGATATTGCAATAATTTCAGGGGAAAAAAATTCAGCAATTGAAACTATATCAAAAAATCTTGAAATAAATGAGGTACATCAAAATATACGTGATAAAATCAGTGTGCTTAAACAAATTATTGAAAAGAAACATTTATCTCAGGAAGAATATTTGTATATTGGCGATGATATAAATGATATTGAATGTCTGAATTACGCCAAATACAGAATCACTGTTCCAAATGCCTCAGATAAAGTCAAAGCGATTGAGAATATTCAGATGACTGAAGTTTGTGGAGGTAACGGGGCTTTCAGGGAGGTTGCGGATTGCTTAACAAATTAAAAAAATTCTGTGATGAAATTAAAAATATAAATAATACGGTAAATAATTATACAAATGACACGGTAATACAATCACTGCCTACTGTGGCTTATGTAAACAAAGCCAAAAAACTGATTGATGAAAAAGATTATACCGGCGCAATTGAAGTATTAGAATCCGCTCTTGATATTTCGGATAAAGATCCTTTGGTTTATAAATATTTAGGAAAAATTTCTGAAATGAACAGAAATTTCAAAGATTCGGTTTATTATTACGAAAAAACAGCAAAATTAAGTCCGAATGATAAAGAAATTTGGCTAAGGCTTGGAATGAGTTATTTATATTCGGATATTTTGGATAAAGCGATTATTGCATTTGAAAATGCAGACAAACTTTCCCCTATGAATACAGATGTTCATACAGGTTGGGGAATGGTTTATATGAAGCAGAAAAAATATGCTCTTGCAAAGGATAAATTCAACCTTGCTGCACAAATAAACAAATATAATTTTTCTGCGATATTGTTATCTGCTGTTATGGAAATGCGTCTTGGGGAATATGCAATAGCAGAAGAAAAATTGAGATTCCTTGTAAAAGTTGCACCAAATGAAGGCAGTTTGTATGAATATGCGCATTTAAAACTTATTCAAAATAAATATGATGAGGCAGAACAATATGCTCATAAAGTCCTTATGCTAAATAAGCTGATGCTTCCTGCGTATTTTGTGCTTGGTGAAATTTACTCCGTTAACAAAGATTATGAAGGTACAAATGAAAATTATAAAACTGCAGAAAATCTCGGATTGAAAAACAGCACGCTGTATTTTGAATGGGGTAAATGTCTTTTGCGTCTTTTGGACTTTTTAAATGCAGAAGAAAAATTTAAAAAAGTTCTTGAGATTGAACCGGGAAATAATGATGCAAAAGTTGCAATGGCATTGATTTATGCTTACAGAAATGATTTTAAAATTCTTGAGGAATTAAAAGAAAAAAATCAAAATAATGTGTATATTCAGGAAGCTATAGGATTGCAAAAGTTTGAAAATGCTGACTATGAAGGTGCGATAGAGATGTTTAAAAAAGCTTTGACTACCGATAAACATCAGACATATAATTATTATCATCTGGCACATGCATATCAAAAACTCAATAATAATCATAAAATTCAGGAATATTTTGACAAATTTACGCAGAGTAATCCTGATTATGCCCAAGGATTCGCTGATTACGGAGAATGGTTAATAAATGTATCGGATTTTGAAGAGGCACAAAGAAAACTGCAAAAAGCCCAAAAGCTTGCTCCGATAAGTACCAAAATTGTAAACATGTTATTTTTTACAAAATATACTCTTGTCAAGAAAAACATTTGTGAATATAATATAAAGGATGCAATTTCGGTTGCAAACAGAGCGCTTGAATTAGGACAAAAACAAGAGCTTGAGGAAATGTTAAAAGATTTTCAGGGAAATTAGAGTTGAAAAGTGTAGTAGTACAAAAATTTGGCGGTACGTCTGTTGCAGATGTCGAAAAAATGAAGCACGTTGCTGATGTCATAATAAAAGAAAAAGAAAACGGCAATGATGTAATCGTAGTGGTTTCTGCAATGGGTCATACAACAGATCATCTTGTAAAACTTGCACACGATATAAATCCAAATCCGTCAGAGCGTGAACTTGATATGCTTTTATCAACCGGAGAATGTGTTTCAATGTCACTTTTGACCATGGCGCTTCAGGCAAAAGGGCATAAAGCAGTTAGCTATAATGCCGCACAGATTGGTATTATAACTGAAAATGTTCATACAAAAGCAAGAATAATAGATATAAAAACAGACAAGTTAAGAAAAAGTCTTGATGAAGGTAATATAATTGTAATTGCCGGATTTCAGGGAGTTACGACAGAAGGTGAAATTACAACATTAGGCAGAGGAGGGTCTGATACATCTGCTGTTGCTATTGCTTCTGCTTTAGGTGCGGAAAGATGTGATATTTACACTGATGTTGAAGGTGTTTACACAACAGACCCAAGAGTTGTTCCAAATGCGTCAAGATTAAATGAAATATCTTATGAAGAAATGCTTGAGCTTGCTCATGCAGGTGCAAATGTTTTGCATCCGCGAAGTGTTGAAACGGCAAAGCAATATAAAATGCCGCTTCGTGTTCGTTCGACATTTAAATATGATAATAAAGGAACTTTAATATTAGGAGTTGAAGATATGGAAATAAATAAACCGGTTGCAGGTGTAGCTGCGGATTTATCACAAATCAGAGTTGTTGTTTGCGACATTCCGGATACCCCTGGGGAAGCAGCAACACTGTTTGGAAGCTTAGCAAAAGAAAATACTTCTGTTGATATGAGTATCCAATCTTATGCAAGAAAAGTTAAAAATGATATTGCATT
>CACXAK010000252.1 GCA_902765655.1 uncultured bacterium
TCATCTGAAGATGCTTTTTTTACATCCATTCTTAATAAGTCACTTGAATCTGCGATTGCGCTGTTACCTGCAATTAAAAATACTGACAGGACAGTTGTAATTATAAATTTTCTATTAATCATATTACCCGCTACTTTTAAAAAAACTACACTTATATTCTATATAATAGTCGAGAATAAAAAAATTTGCTACTTTATTAATATTTGGTAAATTTATGTTACAATATGTTCATGAAATGCGGTTTTGTAACAATAATAGGACGCCCGAATGTAGGCAAATCGACCCTTTTAAATCAGATTTTGGGGCAAAAGATTGTTATTGCAACGGATAAGGCACAAACAACAAGAAAAAGAATTAAAGGTATTCTTACAAATGAGCAGGGGCAAATAATTTTCATTGATACTCCGGGAATTCACCGACCGCTAAATAAATTGGGCGAATTTTTAATTGATGAGGCAAAAATTGCAATTCCTGATGCGGATGTAATTTTGTTTCTTGTTGATGGTTCCGAGCCGGCAGGTAAAGGTGATAAATGGATTGTTCAAAATCTTTTGGAAACAAAAATTCCGATAATTATTGTGATGAACAAGGTTGATAAAATTAAAAAGCCGGAAAAAATAGAGCAAAATTTATTAACATATAAAACTTTGTTTAATGAAAATTTGCCTGTTGTGCGAGTTTCTGCAAAAACGGGGCGTAATATTGATACATTACTCAGAAATATTTATAAAAAACGTCCTGACGGTGAAATTATGTATCCTGAAGACGTAGTGACTGAAGAAACAATGCGTGATGTTGCTCAGGAAATAATAAGAGAAAAAATTTTACTCAACACGTCTGATGAAATTCCTCATGCAGTTGCTGTCAAAATTGAAAATTATTTTGAGCAGGATGAAATTGATAAAATTTATGCAAATATTTATTGCGAAACAAAAAGTCAAAAGGGCATTTTAATAGGCAAAGGCGGCAGTTTGCTAAAAAAAATCGGTACTGAAGCAAGGCAGGATTTGGAAAAAATAACTGAAAAGAAGGTATTTTTAGGACTAGAAGTCAAAGTTGAAAAAGACTGGCGCAAAAAAGACAATATTTTGAATGATTTTGGATATAAACAGGATAAGTAATTCTATACTAAATGCTACAATCTGTAATTTTACAGTTCGCTTCACTGTTATTTGTATATTTTACAATTAAAATAATTTTATTATTCTGATTTCACGTCAAGATTGTAGTGCAAAATATCTTCTGAGGCGGTATTATTTACCCATGATGTCTGAATTTCGCAAATTGATGCATCGTCTTTGGTTATTATATGAGCATATGTATCCCGGTTTGTCGGTCTTATAAGTCGCACATACCAAAACATCATCAAGGAATGATTCTCTGTTGAATTTTATATTCAGTGTTTTGAGAGTATGTGATTTTTTAAATTCATCAGTCGATGTTGCTTCTGCAATATTTATATAGCTTTTATTATTAACGTGATTGTTAAAGTCTAAATCGGATAAGTTGTTTTTATGAACGATTTCACTTACTTTATCTTTAATTTCACCGAGAGTAAATTTTTTGTGTTCGCCCAAAACAAGTTCAGGACATATTTCAAAATGTTCCGTAATAATATCGGTTTTTGCGGGACGTTTTGTTTTCTGATCAAGAATGAACCAGCACCCGTTTCCTTGCGCAAAAACTTCCCCTCTGTAATATAGTTTAAAGTCTGTGTAAATCTTCAGTTTTGTAATCTCTGAAATCCATATTTCTGTTGTAATTTCTTCTGACCAAAATGGCGTTTTTGATAAAAATTCAATATTAAATTCCGAAACAATCCAGTATAAATTTTGCGGGAACAAATCATAAGCCGCCATTTTTCTTGTTGCACAGTATCTTGCAAATGCGTCCTGCAAATACATAATTGCAGAAATCGGTCTTAGCCGGTACTCGTTTAAATCCATATTATCCAAAATTACATTATAATTATGCGAATATTTGCTCATAAATCAATCTCTCCATTATCAAAAAAATTATAACATAATCATATATAAAAATGTGATTTGAAGTATGCTATAATACATTCAATAGAATAGCGGGAAGTAAAAAATATGTTTGAAAGAAAAATTAAAACGGATTATTTAAAATTAGCAAAAATAGTTTATGGCGGCGAATTTTATTTTGAATTAAAAAAGTATATACTTAAAGAAGTAACTTTTAAAAATCTGAAAATAAGAAAATATATTGACAGTTTGTTAAGCAAAAACGGAAATGAGAATTTTTTTGCATACAAAAATGATGAGAGCGGTTTTGTAGGCAACCTATTTGAGAACACGCAAACAGGTGAACTTGTGGTAGCATACAGAGGGACGGAAAGACCCGGATTAGGGGAAAATGTTTCTGATTTTAATGCTTTTATGAAGGATGTTGGTACTGATATCAGCTTAATGACTTGTGATTTTGATATGCAGTTTGAATATGCGTGGGAATTTTACAAGGCAGTTAAAAAACAGTATCCGAAAAGGAAAATTGTTATTGTCGGTCAGTCATTAGGCGGGGCGTTGGCTCAGATTGTTGCAGCAAAAGAATATACAGTAAATCGTAAAAAAGTTGAAACTTATACATTTAATGCTCCCGGGTGTGCTCATCTTTTGGATACTTATGACTGTAATACAAAATTCGGATACTCATTTATTACAAATTATTCTGTAATGAATGACTGGTGCGGTATGTTCGGGGAACACGTTGGACAAAGATATTTGATTCTACCTTTGAGAATTCCTGAAAGTATGACAAATGAAACAGAAGAATTAATTAAAAATATTCTTCTTATGACTCATGAAGGAATTTTTGAATATTCTGAAGAAAGTATGGGAAAAGTAATAAGAAAACCAAAAGATTTCAATCAAAAAGAAGGGCTTTCTTTGTGGTATTTTGATAAAAATAATATATTAAATACATACGGAAGTACGTCAGAATGTATAAATGCCGGGCTTCAGCAAAAAAGTATGTCGCAGGATTTTATGAACAGTCCTTTTTTCAAACAGGCAGAAAAATTTTTTGCTGATAACATTCCAAAAGAAGTACAAAATTCCGACGTAGCGATAGCAATTAAAAATGCAACGGATAATTTTGTACAGACACAGAGTGAAAATTTCAATAATTGGATGAATAACAATGCACTTGCTGTTGTAACAAGAACTTTAGACTCTTTAATAGCTGAACTTTCACAGGAAAGTTATGACAGGGCAAAAGCAATTTTGGCAAAATTTTTATAGTATTATAATTATGCGAGGTTAAG
>CACXAK010000253.1 GCA_902765655.1 uncultured bacterium
TTTTAGATGAAGATGTTCCTTTGTCAGATATATGCGTACTTGCCCGTAATGCAAGAATGTCATATTCACTTGAAATTGAACTTTCGAAACGCGCCATTCCATATCGTAAATTCGGGGGCCCGAAATTTATGGAAACCGCACATATAAAAGATGTTATTTCACACCTGAGAGTTCTTGTTAATCCTGATGATGTTATAAGTTTGACAAGAATTTTGTTGCTTCTGCGCGGAGTTGGAAATGCTGCTGTGAATAATATCCTTCCGGTATTAAAAGGTAATTTTAATCCGGATATTAAATTACTGCCCTCTAACAAAATGACAAGTCTTTCGCCGCTTTTGAAGGTGCTGAGTAAAGAGCAATCTCAGATTGCAACTAAAAAACCGGCAGAAATTGTAGAAGAAATCATAAGATATTATCGTCCGATTTTAAAGGATAAATATGATGATTTTAATAAACGTGAAAAGGATTTAGATCATTTTCAGTACCTTGCAACACAATACTCAAATTTAGAAGATTTTATAAGCGATATGGCGCTTGAACCGCCTGAATCCAGTGTTGAAGGGATGTATAAAAATAATATTGACGACGAAGCCCTGACTATTTCAACAATACATAGCGCAAAAGGTCTTGAATGGGACAGTGTATTTATAATCGGCGCAGTTGACGGCAGATTCCCGAGTGCATATTCATTTAATTCCGAAGAGGAAATGGATGAGGAATTGCGTCTGATGTACGTTGCTACAACACGGGCAAAAAATAATTTATATATTACATATCCTGTCGATATGTACGATTATTCAATGAATATGGTTTTATCAAAACCATCAAGATTTTTAGACCACATACCTGATGATATTCTGGAAATGTGGGATATAACAGAGGGGTAATAAATTTATGTTAGTAAAAATATACACAGACGGAGCATGTTCAGGTAACCCGGGTAAAGGTGGTTACGGAACAATTCTTATGGCAGAAGATGAAGCAGGGAATATTCACAAAAAAGAATTGACCCAAGGGTTTAAAAATACTACTAATAACAGAATGGAATTGTTAGCGGCAATTGTAGGACTCGAAGCATTAAAAAAACCATGCGAAGTAGAATTGACGTCCGATTCAAAATATCTTGTCGATGCATTTAATCAAAACTGGATAGACGGCTGGATAAAAAAGGGCTGGAAAAATTCCCAAAAAGAGCCCGTAAAAAATCGTGATCTCTGGGAACGGTTATTAAAAGCGAAAGAACCACATAGTGTAAAATTCATCTGGATAAAAGGACATGCCGGTCACGAATTTAATGAGCGATGCGACAAAATGGCGGTAGAGTCAGCAAACAGCGACAATTTATTGGAAGATAAATTTTAAATATATTTCACAAGTTGATTTAAAAGCTGACTTTTATTATGTAAGCCGGAAAATTCATCTATTTTTTCACCATTTTTAAACACAATAAATGTCGGATAACCTTGTATTTTATAGCGATTAATAATATTTGGGCTCTCATCTCCGTCAACAATACCTATTTTTATCTGCGAATTTTCAAATTCCTGTAATTCAATGCGCTGCTTCATACAATAACTGCACCAGGTTGTATAAAATTCAATGACCTTTAAACCGTTTTCGATTTCTTTATCAAAATTTTCTTCATTTAATTCTATAATCATATTCACCTCATTTACATATTAAACAATATCAAAAATTTTCACACCAATAATACGGCTAATCAAAATAACTACTTTTCATAATAACTCGCATTTTTGTTAATAAATATTAAAAAATATAAGCAGTATGTCAATTTTGATAATGTGAAATACTTTATATAAATACAGGGGATAAAGAATTAAAATGGGGAAATACGAACATAAGAATACATCTTAGACATTCATTGTAACTTTTGCCGATTATTGCGGGAAAAGTAAATTCGTTTGTAAATAAAATTTATAATCATACAGAGTGAAGTTCGGATTATATATAAAAAACAACCTCCCTTAAAAAAGGAGGTTGTTGACTGTTATCAAAAGATTCTTTGCAATTTTGCACGTATAAAATTGTATGACGGAGAATCCACAATTACATAAGGCGGCATAATTGATTTTTTATATAATGCCGTTGCCATTCGGCGATAAAATTTTTCAAGCCATTGTTGTTTTTGTTCAGGTGTAACTTTATGAGATTTTTCATATAAAAATTCTGAATTAAGCATATCATCATAGGATTGATGTTTATTTTCAATT
>CACXAK010000254.1 GCA_902765655.1 uncultured bacterium
AAATGCAAAACGTCAACATGCGCCTTTGTGTGGGATAATGACTGATATCGACTACTTTAAAAATGTAAATGATACGTACGGACATGCGGCAGGAGATTTGGTATTAAAAACAATAGCAAAAGTTATAAGAGGGCAACTGCGAGAATATGACATTGCAGGTCGCTATGGGGGAGAGGAATTCTCGATATTATTACCTTTTACCAAAATTAATGAAGCCGAAATGGTTGCTGAGCGTTTAAGACAAACTGTTGAAAATAGAATAATTGATATATCTAAAGTCGCTCCCGAAAGTGAGCAAAAAAATATAAAAATAACACTAAGTCTTGGTATATATGAAATAAAAGAAGACGATAAAGAAGAAGATTTAATGAAAAAAGCCGATAAAGCATTATATCAGGCAAAAAATACAGGAAGAAATAAGGTAGTAGTAAATAATGACTAAAACTTGTGAAATAATATGCAAAACATTGGATGATACTGCGGCTTTGGCAAGTCGTTTTGCCAAATTTATAGAAAATGACGGATGCTTTGTCAGTTTATACGGAGAAATAGGCGCCGGTAAAACAGCGTTTGTCAAAAAAGTTGCAGATGCAATAGGAATCACAGAAAAGGTTACAAGCCCAAGTTTTGTCATACTAAATGAATACCACAGTGCAAAAATTCCCGTATATCACTTTGATTTGTACCGGCTTGAAAATGAGGGTGTAAAAACCATATTTGACGAACTTCAGGAATATTCAGAAGGCAGGCAAATAACATTTGTTGAATGGGCAGAATTTTCGCAAAATCAGATTCCTTTTGACCATATAAAAATAAACGTAACCTATGAAGATGACGATTCAAGAAAGTACTCCTTTGAAGGTTTCGGAGAAAAATGTGAAGATATTATAGAAGGACTAAATCAATGAAAATATTAGCATTTGACACTTGTCTTGATAAGATGTATGTAACACTAAGCGAAGATGAAGAAATTTTATCGTCAAAAATAGTTACAAACAAAGATAATAAATACCATTCGGCATTTTTAATTTCGACCATTAAAGAAGTCTTGAAAGAAAACAATATAGAACCAAAAGATTTGGGGGCAATAGCCACAAACATCGGCCCGGGAAGTTTCACAGGCATAAGAGCTTGCACAACAGTTGCAAGAACTATGGCACAGCAGCTAAACATTCCTGCCGTGGGAATTTCGTCATTAAAAATTTTAGAGCAACACGCTGGTGAAAATCCTGCCGTCGCACTTGATGCCAGAAAAAATTGTGCATACTTTATTATTAATGGAGAAATAAAAGGCGCTGTCCAAATAGAAGAAGTTGAACAAATGCTCAAAGCAAAGCAATACAACCTGCTGACAGATGACAAACTCCAAATACGACTTGGAGGAACATCATATCAAAAAGATAATTACCCGCTTGGAGAAACCCTTGCCAAATTAGCATACCGAAAATTAAAATCAGAAGAATGTAAATGGCAGGAATTAAAACCTCTTTACATACAACCACCGCCAATGGGCTAAACAGAACTGAAAAATATTATTATTTTAATATATATCAAAAACATGTTTAACAGCGAGCATTACACCATCCATGTAACACTTTCGGTCTGATGAGTCATGACGAATTTTTAAGACCTGACCGCTTGACCCAAAAATTACTTCCTGAGAAGCCATAAATCCTGGCATCCTTACGGAATGAATCTGAATATCAGAGTATGAAGTTCCTCCTCTTGCTCCCTGAATTGTTTCCTTTTCAGGGCAATTCCCGCATTTAAAAGTTTTTTTCGCCTCAGACATCATAAGCGCAGTTTTTATAGCAGTACCAGATGGGGCATCTTTCTTCTGATTATGATGCAATTCAATAATTTCCGCATTATCAAAATATTTGGCAGCAATTTGAGAAAACATCATCATTAACACTGCTCCAGTTGAAAAGTTAGGAGCAATCATGCAACCTGTTTTATTTTTCAAAGATAAATCCTTTAATTCCTGAATTTGAGAATCAGATAATCCGGTCGTCCCTATAACAATTTTTATATCATTATTAAGACAGAATTTCGCATTTTCAAAAATTGAATCCGGCTGGGTAAAATCAACTAAAACATCTATTTTAACATTTTCAGATGCCTGTTTAATCGAAGAATAAACACCACTCCCATTGATATCAATTTTGGCTGCAAGCTCTGTATCAGGATTATCAATAACAGTTTGGCAAACTTCTTTACCCATTCTGCCATTTGCTCCGCAAACCGCAACTTTAATCATATTAATATTCTCCATCGCTCATAATAGGAGCTTCTTCTTCATCTTTAAGTGCTGATAAATCATCTGCACAAGCAGAATCAAAATCTTCCGGCAGCATATCACTGTCAGGCCATTGAGTATCGTTATCATAACGTGCAGAAGATAAATTTTCCGATGCCGATAAATCAGAATTTGACAAGTCAGTTTCTGCTAAAATACAACCCGCCATATCTGCACCGGTAAAAGTACAATACGTCATCTGAGCATAACTGCAATCAGCACCTGTTAAAAGCGCATCCGTAAAATCACATTCAACAACTGACGCCCTTGTAAAATCAACTGAAGTTAAATCCGTATCTGCGAAGTTTACCAATGACAAGTCACTGTCGGCAAAAGAGCTTGAATTCAAATCCACTCCGCTGAAATCAACATCTTTTAATACAATATTTGAAAAATCAACTTCACTCAGGTCAATATCTTCCTTATCTTTTTTCCATTCGTTAAATTGTTCAGGGGTTCTTTCAATTAAAGACAACAACTCATCTTTTGTATAATCTAACATATTAATCTCCTTAAATAATATCTTTTAGCTTTATGTTATGGTTCTTATAATAAAACATCAATATATATATAGTCAAGACCTTTATACAATTTTATACTTTAACGCTTTTAATGCCGCCTGCAATCTGTCATCAACTTCTAATTTTTGCAAAATGTTGGCAACATGAGCTTTTGTTGTATTTACACTAATAACAAGATTTTGTGCAATTTCCATATTACTGTAACCTTCAGTCATAAGTTTTAATATTTGCGCTTCTCTTGCTGTTAAATCATAATTTTTATAATTGGCATCTTTTTCATCGATTTTTGTTGTAGAAGTTGCCTGAAGAACAATATGAGCAATACTCGGATCAAACCAGGCCGCACCCTCTGATACTGACTGAACAACCTGTACTAATCTTTGCAAATTTATTTCCTTGGAGCAATAAGCATTTGCACCCGCTTTTA
>CACXAK010000255.1 GCA_902765655.1 uncultured bacterium
CAAGAGGAAGTTTTGATGAACCCTTAGATGTCAAAATGCTCGGTAGTTTATCTAAGGACATAAAAATAAAGCCTGTAGAAATAACTCATAAAGAGCGTATTGCAATAATTGGTTCGGGTGTTGCAGGCATTTCAGCAGCTTGGCAGCTACTGAGAAAAGGATATGATGTTGAAATATTTGAAGCAGATGAGAAAATCGGCGGAAAACTTTCTCAAGTAATACCAGAGGAAAGATTGCATAAAGAAATTTTAGAAACAGAACTTGAGCGCTTTAAAGAGGTAAGCGGGGAAGGTAAAATTCATACCTCAACAAAAATTAAGCCGGAGCTATTTAATAAAATTGAATCCGAGTTTGATGCAATTGTACTTGCAATAGGCGGACATAACCCTGTTGTAATACCATTTGAAGGGTATGAAAGATTAATTAAAGGTCTAAACTTTTTAAAAGACTGCAAAAACGGTAAAAAATATAATTTAGGTAAAAAAGTTGTTGTAATTGGCGCAGGAAATGCTGCAATGGATGTTATAACAGAAGTCTATAAACAAGATGGTATCGAAAGTGTCACGGCAATAGATATTCAAGAACCAAGTGCTTTTGATAAAGAAATCAAAGCGGCAGAGAAACTTGGCGCAAAAATAATGTACCCCTGTTTTACGCAGAAAATAACCGACAAAGGTGTATTATTAAAAGACGGAAGATTCTTAGAAGCTGACAGTGTCATTATATCTGTTGGAGATAGACCCATCTTTGATTTTGTACCAAAAGATTATTTAGATGAAAAATCAAGAATTCAAATAAACGAATTTATGCAAACGCCGAACCCTAAAGTTTTTGCTATTGGCGATGCCATAAAGCCCGGATTATTTACAAATGCGATAGCAGACGGAAAACATGCAGCAGAAAATATTATTAAATTTTTAAACAATGAAGAATTAACTCCAATTAAGGAAAAAGATTTGATTCCTGCTAAAAGAATTAAATCAGAGTATTACGAATGTTATTCATCTAATTGCGACAATGAACAAAATCGCTGTATGTCCTGCGGTTATTGCAGGGATTGTGGATTATGCAAACAAAGTTGTCCGCAAAACGCAATATCGAGAGTTGAACATGAAGGTAACAAATTTGAATACGTTTCAGACCCAAACAAATGTATAGGTTGTGGAATTTGTGCAGGTCTATGCCCTTGCGGTATTTGGGAAATGGAAGAAAATAAATAATTCTATCTTTTTTACTTCTAAACTTTTGCTAAAGATTTAGAAATTAAATCCTGCGCTAATTTTGGCATATCCATTTTATCCGTACAAATTTCTATATAGCATAATTTCTCTTTTTGTTCTTGTTCTGCATTAATTAATGCTTCATGAAGTTCTTGTTCTGTTTCAACTTTAATACTCTATGATTTGCCGTTAAATACATCGGGGAGTTTTGAATAATTCCAAGAGGCAATATTGTTAAATAAATCCATAGGGTCTTTGCATAATGCTCTTTCAATTGTATAGCCTTATAACTATAATTATCGGTTTAACACCATATCGCATCATAGAGCTTACTTCCTGAGCTGTTAGTTGATGAGATCCGTCCCCTGTTACTAATATAACCCTTTTATTCCTTTCTGCTATGGTTGCACCAAAAGCGGCAGGAGTTGCCCAACCGATAGAACCCCATAAAACCTGATTATATAAATGGGCACCTTTGGGTAATTCCAACGTAGCAAAGCCAAATTCAACAAGACCTGTTTCAGAAAATATTATATCATCTTCTTTTATAAAATCTTGTATCTTTGAATATATAAACTTAGATTCTAACGGTTTATTTTCTTCCGTTTCTTTAATTAAATTTTGAGGCAAAACTTCAGGATATTCATTTTTATATGCGGGCACGATTTTTGAAAGTCTTGATAATACATCTTTCATTAAAACATTATCATATCTTATATATTCAACCGTTGTATAAGTGCCTTCTATATCAATCATTGACGTTGGTTCAAAATTATAATCAAAACCGAAAGTATTTAAGTCGCTATAAATTGCGCCTATAGTTATAACACAGTCAGAATTATTAACCGTATTGTATGCAATTTTATTACCGTATTTACCTAAATATGTTCCTAAATAACCTTTATAGTCCCAATTTAATAACCCTTTTCCCATTAATAAATTAACTGCAGGATATTGAGATTTCTTAAGAAAATTTATAAGATTATCATGTGCTTCAAATCTTTCAGCTAAAATATCTGCTATTACAATAGGTTTTTTTGCTTTTGACAGCATTTTCATAATATGCTCAATGACTCTATCCAGCATATCGGGATTACTTGTCATTTTTTGAATACATGGGATATCATTTATTTTTACAGAGCAAATATCCTCAGGAATTGCTATATAAACCGGTTTCTTTTCATTAATGAATATTGATAGAACTCTATCTATTTCTGTTTTAGCATTTTTTTCATTTAGATAAGCAGTTGTTTGAACAACATTTGAATAAGTATTTTTAAATGCGTAATAATCGGGATTTGCAAAGTTATGATGCAGCAGAGTTTTTTGAGAAATATTTTTTGTTGAGGGGGTTCCAACTATTTTAATAACAGGAATATATTCGGCAAAACTTCCCGCAATAGCATTAATTGCCGATAATTCACCAACCCCAAAAGTTGTAACCAATGCTCCGTAGCCTTTAACTCTTGCATAACCGTCAGAAGCATAGCCTGCATTTAATTCATTGGTGCAACCTATCCAATTTGTGTTTTTATTTCTTTCGATTGCTTCAATGATATTAAAATTAAAATCACCGGGTAAACCAAATATATCCGTTATTCCTAATTCTTCTAGTCTTTTAATTAAATAATCAACAACTGTTATTTCTGACATAATTTATCTTTCTCCATTTTCTTGCATTATTAATAAAGGTGCATTTTCGCACCTTTATTTTGTAACTATTACTTTACATTCGCTAAGAACGAAGTTCTAAGCTCATTTTGCTCGGGATTATTGCATATTCAAGTACATATCAACTTCAAGCGGTGTTACATAAGTCCTGAATTTATCGCATTCCTTTTCTTTTGCAGAAACAAATTCTTCATAAATATGTTCACCCAATGCATCTTTAATAATTTCATCATCATCCAGCATAATGGTGGTTCAATTTTATTTTCAACACCGTCTAAGATTGCACCCAATATGACAGCTAAAGCTAAATAAGGATTACAACTCGGGTCTGGTGAGCGAAGCTCAACACGAGTTGAATTGCCTCGTTTAGCAGGAACTCTGATTAGAGCAGACCTATTTGCCAAACTCCATGCTAAATACACAGGAGCTTCATATCCGGGAACTAGTCTTTTGTAACTGTTTATAATTGGATTTGTTATAGCCGTAAAAGATTTAACGTGTTTTAGTAATCCTCCTATTGAATACAATGCCTCTTTTGATAATTGATAAGTTTTTTCAGAATCAAAGAATAAATTTTTACCGTCTTTAAATAGGGAAATGTTGCAATGCATACCTGAGCCGTTTATACCAAAAATCGGTTTCGGCATAAACGAAGCAACTGCTCCATTTTGTTCAGCTATTGCAGTAACTGCATACTTAAAAGTCATAATATTATCAGCTGTTGTAAGAGCATCAGCGTATTTAAAATCGATTTCGTGTTGTCCTCTTGCTACTTCGTGGTGGCTTGCTTCAACTTCAAATCCCATTTCTTTCAGAGTTTTAACCATTATTCTTCTTAGGTTTTCACCTTTATCAACAGGAGCTGCTGAATAGTATCCTGCCTTATCATAAGTATTTATTGTTGCATTACCATCTTCATCTTGCTTAAAGATAAAGAATTCAGCTTCCGGACCGACATTCATTGTGTAACCCAGCTTTTCAGCACGAGCAATCATCTTTTTTAAGTTACATCTTGGACAGCCTTCGAATGGAGTACCATCAGCATTATGAATATCGCAAATAAATCTTGCAACTTTTAAATCATCATCGCTTCTCCAAGGAATAATCGCAAATGTATTTAAATCAGGATAAAAATACATATCGGATGTTTCGATACTTCTAAATCCCTTAATAGAAGAACCGTCAAGCATTATTTCATTATTCATTGCACTTTCTAATTGTTCACAAGGAATCGATAAATTTTTCATAGTTCCGTTTATGTCACAAAATTCAAGTTTTATAAATTCAATGTTGTTTTCTTCAACAATTCTTTTAATTTCTTCTTTAGTCAGTGTCTTTTTGTAATCAATAATACATGCTGTACTCATAATATTATCTCCTTTATCATGAGTTAAATTATATATTGAGAGATTTCTAAATGTCAAAAACCATAGGAATTACAGGAATTGTAAAGTTGTAAAAAAACAGACTAAAATTTCATTTTTGTATTTGAAATATCATTACTTTTTTTAATTTTTCAAAATTTTAATAAAAATTTTTGTTCAATATCAAATAAATTAAAAATATA
>CACXAK010000256.1 GCA_902765655.1 uncultured bacterium
ACAAGTTCGCCTGCTTTTACATACTGATTATCTTTGATGTATACATTTTCAATTTGTCCTGAAACTTTCGGTGAAACACTTACTGAAATATTTTCAACATACGCATCATCAGTAGATTCATATTTCATTTCGTTTACAAGATATATTCCTGAACAAATAAGCAATACAATAACAAATACTAATGCAATTTTTCTTCTGATTTTTTTTGATTTTGGTTTTTGTTCTTGTTCTTCATTAATCTGCTCAATTTGATTTTGTTCTTCCATTCTTTATACCTCTTATATATTTAATTCTACTTCCTGTTTTAAAATTTCTCTGAATTCACTCATTGATTCTTTTATTTTATCAATTTTTTCTTCAGATAAAATTTGAGGAATTTTCTGTAAATATTCTTTTAATTCTACCGTAATTCCTGATAATGTATTTTTACCTGCTTCTGTCAGCATAATTTTTCTGATAAGCCGATTGTTTTTGGTATCTGCTGTTCTTTTTACAAAACCTTTATCTTCAAGAGAACTTAAAATTCTTCCGGTAGAGGATCTGTCTTTTAGTATAAGTTTTGCCAGATCACGTTGGCTCATCTCCCCGTTTGTTGCGATGGTATCCAGCGTAACAACTTCATCAAGAGTTATCGGCACATTAATTTTTTTTATAAGCTGACTTCCAAGATATTTGCAATACTTGGCAGTAAGTTCCAGCTGATAGTAAATCGAGTTTATATAATGTTTTTCTTTTTGCATTTTTCTATTCTGTTTTGTTACAAAAATAATGTGTTGCATTTGCAACAATGATATGCTATCATATTGCCATAAAATTTGCAAGTAAATATTTTAGAGAAGGAATATAGCATTGAAAAAGAGAATAGTTACATTACTTTTAGCCGGATTAATTTTATCAGATTTTTGTCCTCTTGCTTGTATGGCAAAATCAAATTCTAAACCGGAAGTAAAGAAAGTTTCAATATCAAAAACTCATAAAATGAGAAAGAAAAGCGATCAGTTCAAATATGATTACATTAATTATAATTGGTGGTCAAATTTCAATGATGATATTTTAATTGGCTATATAGATCAGGCAATAAAAAAGAATTATTCTTTAAAGATGGCAACTATTGCTGTTGATGAATATTATCAGGTTGTAAAAATTCAGTTTGGGAATGAGCTTCCTATGGCCGGAGTCGGGTTTGCTCCGGCATTGGCAAAAATGCCGGGAAGTACGACAGCAGACTGGAATTTTGCAGTTCCGGGGTTTGTTAATTATGAAGCAGATATTTTCTTAAAAAATCACGACAAAACAAAAATGTCGAAAAAAGATTATGAGAAAGCGCTTCAAGATGAAAGAACCGCATACATTTCAATTGCCTCTGCAGTTGGTTCGGCATATTTAAACATAGTAAAACTTGATAAAATGATTGAATTACAGGAACAAATTGTTGCTGACAGAAAAGTAATTTATGAATTGATGCTATTAAGAAATAAACAGGGCTTGACGTCAACTTCAGATACGGTTAAAGCAAACAAATCTTTTATTGCCGGTCAGACATCTCTTACCGAATATAAAAAGCAAAGAAATATTTTATTAAATCAGTTGAGTGTCTTAATAGGTGAAAGCCCTGAAAATGCAGAAGCATTGTCAAGAATATCTTATGATAATATCAATTTCAGCGGAGTTATCCCGAAAGAAATTTCATCTGAAATAATTGCGCAGAGACCTGATTACATAACGGCAGAAAAAATGATAGAAAAAGCCGGAATTGATGTCAGAGTTGCTAAAAAAGAATTTTTGCCGACAATTAACATAACAGGTCTGGCATTGTTTTTTAACTCGGAATTCGGTAGCTTGTTTACAACAAAAAGCGCGCTCGCTGCTCTTGCTGCCGGATTGAATTTACCTCTGTTTACGGGTGGCAAAAGAGTAGCAAATTTACGTCTGAAAAAAGATACCTATGAAAGACTTTTAAATAATTATTACCAGACTAATCTTACGGCTATTCAGGAAATAAATAATGCGCTGACTACAATTGAACACGATAATAAAAAATATGAAGATACAAAACTCCAATCAGAACTCGAAAGAAAAGATTTTGATTTGAGCAGTGCAAAATATGAACAAGGTACAATCTCAATGCTTGATTTAACCCAATTAAGAGAAAATGTTCTTTCAACCGATAAACTCGTTGCAGATCA
>CACXAK010000257.1 GCA_902765655.1 uncultured bacterium
AATCCGTCACTTGCACCTATCGGAAACGGTTCCGGCTCATCAAGTAAAGGTTCTGGTACAGGAACTGGTACAGGCAGGGGCACTGGCACAGGCGGAAGTACCGGTTCAGGCGGAGGAAATCCGGGAGGCGGAGGAGGTCGTCCGGGTATAGATGCTATCAGAGAACCTGATTTCGGACCTTATATGAGAGAATTACAAAGAAGGATCAAAATGAACTGGGATCCGCCAAAAGGCAACGAAAGCAAAAGAGTAGTCCTTTTATTCAAGATTGCGAAAGACGGCAGATTATTATCATGCAGTGTATTCAAATCTTCCGGTTTGCAAAATGCCGATGCGGCAGCTTTAAATGCGGTTAAACTCGCAGCTCCGTTCAGACCGCTGCCTCCGGAATTCAAAGGACAAAGTATAGATATTCAATTTACGTTTGACTATAACGTTTTTGGAGCAACAAAATATTAATGAATAACAGATTCTGAAACAAGTTCAGAATAACAAAAAGAGTAATACAAAAAAAGAGGATAAAATTATGGAATTATTAATCGAATCAATTAAAATGGACTGGCCGGTATTGTTACCGATTTTAATCTGTTCAATACTCGTGCTTGCAGTAGTTATTAACAAATGGGCCTATTTTAAGAAAAACAAAAGAGATATCGCAATTTATATGCGCGAATTAAACAGAGAACTTGAATCTAATGATTTGCGTGCCGCTCAGGATACTGCATTACGTTGCGGAGGAGTTATCGGAGAAGTTATTGAAGAAGCTGTGAGAATTTTTAATGAACAGAAAAAAGGATTCTCAAGAGCATTTGATATTTCAGCAACACTTGCAACAAGAAAATTAGAATCTAATTTGACAATATTAGGTACAATTGGTGGTGTTGCTCCGTTCTTAGGTTTATTTGGTACGGTTGTCTTGGGAGTAGCTATCGTCGCTGTTATTTTCTTCAACTTATTCCAATCCGTAGTAAAACATTTTGAAAATGATTTTAATTTAATTAAGTTGTTATTTTTAAATTATGTTGATGCAGAAGGACAATCTCAGTCTAAATATTCTCCATCACCAAAAGTTAATTTATAATAGGCAGGGTTACAAATGGCATTTGGCAGTGAAAGACAAGGCAAAATATTTTCAGAGATAAACATCACACCGTTAACGGATATCTTTTTGGTACTGTTAATCATTATGATGGTTGTGGCTCCTGTATTGCAATCAAATGATACTCCGGTCGAAGTTCCTGAAATTAATAACGGCGTTAATATAGAAGAATCCAAAATATCTGTATCAGTAACAGCAGATGGACTTATATATGTGAACGGCACACCGACAGATGCCTCAAAACTGACAGATGCATTGATTGCTGTCAAAGACCCCGACAACGAGAAGCAGGAAATCGTAGTTAAAGCCGATAAAAATGTATCAAGTTCAAAAGTTCTTGATATTATGGACGCTGCTCAAAATGCCGAATATAAAAAACTCATAGTTGCAGGAGAACCGCTAAATAAAAAAGAACAAAAAGTACTAAAAGAAAATGCACAACAAAATGATTCGATTAATATCCCAACGGAGGAAGAAGAATAATGGCAAGAAAAACATTTAATGAAATAAATATTACTCCGTTAACGGATATTTTCCTTGTATTGTTGATTATTATGATGGTTGTTGCACCTTTGCTGGATCAACAGGGAATAAGTTTGAATGTCCCCGAAAATGTTGAAGAACAGCAAATTGACAAAGACCCTCAGATTTTAACTATTTATGTTTCTGCAGCAAATAAATACTTTATAAATAATGAAGAAATAGAAAAAGATCGTCTTGGTACTGTTTTGGCTCAGGAAATAAAAAATTATCCTGACGGATTACTTATTAAAACAGATGAAGAAGCAACTCACGGAGCTGTTGTTACAGTAATGGATAAAGCAAGATATGCCGGAGTAAAAGCTATCTCTATTGATCGAATGTAGTGTATTATATAATCGAAAAAGGCCTAGTTTTGAACTAAGCCCTGTTTGTTTTTTATCTCTTTAAATTTTTTGCGTATTCTTTGACCGTGATGAAACCTGCTAATTCTTTTGATTCTGCTTTGATATCATTTCTGATGTCTTCGTATAAATTTTTTGCGCTTATGCAAGTTGGTCCGAATACTTCATATTGAACTGTTTCTTCATATCTTATATAATTTGCTGCCATTATAATCTTTCCCTTTGTCTGTATATTATTTATTACGTCTTATTTTCTAAGAAACTTTAATAATAATATAAC
>CACXAK010000258.1 GCA_902765655.1 uncultured bacterium
GGCAAGCCGACAGATATTAAAAACTATGGCACAGCGGTATGTGTTGCAGGCGGTTACGGTGCTGCCCCGTGTTATCTGATTTCAAAAGCCCTAAAAGAAGCAGGAAACAAAGTTTACATGATTTCAGGCGCAAGAACAAAAGATTTACTTTTCTGGGAAGACAAAATGAAAAATGCCTGCACGGAACTATATATGACAACCGATGATGGTTCATACGGGATAAAAGGATTTGGTACAACCGTTCTGCAGCAAATTATTGACAGGGAAAAAGTAGATTATGTTATAGCAGTCGGACCTATGCCTATGATGAGAGCAGTCGCGGAGCTCACAAGAGATAAGGGAATTTATACCGAAGCAAGTATGAACCCGATTATGGTTGACGGCACAGGAATGTGCGGCGCATGCAGAGTGACGGTCGGGGGTAAAACCAAATTTGCCTGCGTTGATGGGCCTGACTTTAATGCGCACGAAATCGACTTTGATGAAGTTATCAACAGAACAAAAATTTATAAAGACCAGGAACGCAAAAGAGATGAAAATTGCAACCTGCTAAAACAGGGGAATTAAGGAGAGAACAATGGCAGAGATGAAAAGTTGTCCTTTGACAAGTATCGGAACAGGTATTGATATGGTATGCTCAGGCGAAAAATGTGCCTGGTATGTTCCGAGTGTAAAAAAATGTGCGATGTACCTGATGGCATATGATGCTTTACTAAGTGCAAACTCAAAACAAAAAGCAGCTAAACAATAGCTGTATAAGGTTTGTAAGTTCATTTCAAATTAATTATTATGCGGCTGAATTTGCTCTTAATATAAAAAAACAACTGAAAGATGTTGAAATAACCGTATTTACGATGGGACCAAATCAGGCAGATGAAATGCTTCGTAAACTTCTTGCCATTGGCTGCGATAAAGCCGTTTTAATTTCAGACAAAAAATTCGCAGGTGCAGACACATACGCAACAGGGAAAACAATTTCAGCGGCAATAAAATCCGAACTTCCTGATTTCGATTTAATTATTTGCGGGCAGTTTGCGGTTGATGGAGATACGGCACAAACAGGCCCTTGTATTGCGGAATTTTTAGAGATTCCTCAGGTTACATATACTCAAAAATTTGAAAAAATTGATAATAAATCAATTGAATTAAAACGAATTTTAGAAGACGGAATTGAAAGAGTCAAAACGACTTATCCCTCTTTAATTTGTGTATTAGAAGGGAAATTTGAACCAAGCAGACCTACGATAAATGGGATAAAATATGCATCCAAACAGGAAATAAGAATTTGCGATGCTCAAGCAATCAGTCTTGAGCAGGAGCAAGTCGGTTTAAAAGGGTCTCCGACTTATGTCAGCAGGGCTTTTCGCAATATATCAAACCATAATGCTCAAAAATTCGAGCTTCCTATTGAAGAAAGTGCAAAACTTTTAGACGAAAGATTAAAATCTTTGGGAGGGGAAGATGCCTAATGAAGAACATAAAGGCATAATGCTATATGCCCAGTTGACGAGTGATAATTATATTCATACGGTATTTTTTGAGCTTCTTGAAAAAGCTCATGAATTATCTCAAAAACTTGGGGGGGCAGAAATTAGTGCCGTTTGTTTTACTTCTCCTGACACCATTGAAGGTTTTAAAGAAGCATTCCGAAATATGGGCGTAAATAAAGTTTATTATTTTGAAGATAAGCGTCTTGAAAAATATTCAACAGAATTCTATTCAAAACTTTTCCAAGAGTTGGTAAAAGAAGTTAAACCTGAAATTTTATTAATTGGTGCTACAAATCAGGGACGTGATTTGGCGCCAAGAATATCAAGTGCATTGCATACAGGATTAACAGCAGACTGTATAGAACTTGATATAAATGAAAAAGGACAGCTTGCAGCCACAAGACCGACTTTTGGCGGAGAACTTATGGCAACTATTCTTTGTAAAAATTACCCGCAGATGGCTACTGTCAGACCTAATGTATTTAAGGTACACAGCGTTGATTATCAAACAGAAACAGAATTTATAAAAAAAGATACTTCAATTCTTAATGATTTAAAAAATCACGTTGAAATTCTGGAATTTAAAAAAACTGTTGAAAATGAGATAAACAACCTTGATAATGCAGATATAATTGTTGCAGGCGGAATGGGATTAAA
>CACXAK010000259.1 GCA_902765655.1 uncultured bacterium
TTTTTATCAAGATTTTAAACCTATATTTGGGATTTGTCTGGGTATGCAGTGTATAGCAAAATATTTTGGTGCAAAAATTATTAAAACAAAAGAACCGTTTCACGGGAAAAACTCAGATATATATTTTGATGAAAATTTTGAGCTTTTTAAGGGGTTGAAACAGGGGTTTAGTGCTACGAGATATCATTCTCTTATTGTATCTGAGCCAACAGACAAAATAGAAATTACTGCGAAAACAACGGATGATATCCCGATGGCGATAAAAATTAAAAATAAACAAATATATGGTGTGCAGTTCCATCCGGAAGCAATACTTACAGAAAACGGAATTGATATAATAAAGAACTTTATTATGCAGAGTAATCGTTAAAACATAGACCGTTTTGTTACTTCGCAGAAATGGGCAAAAACAAGAAAAAACTCCTCAAAAAGTGCCAGAATAGAACTTTTTGTAAAGAGTTGTATTCCGCTATTATCAACACTCCTATGGATTTCTTCTATAAATTGCAAGGATATAAAGCGTGTTTATAAAATGTTTAGGCAATTTGATTATGTATTGACATAATCAAATAAGCGTGTTAGTTTTGTATTATGAAATGTTGTCAAAAATCCAATTGGGGCGGAAAACGTGAAATGGCAGGAAGAAAGAAAACCTGTCTTAAAAAAGTACCGTTCAATAGAAGAATTAACGAAAACATTTTAAATATTTTGCGAGATTACGCAAAAAGGCATAATCTCACAGACACTGAAGCTTTAGAAAGTGCCATTCTATTACAGAGTAACATTGAAAAATTAAAAGGAGATATGGTTATGAAAATTTGTATTCCGACAAGTGTGGGAAAATTATGCGGACATTTCGGGCATTGTGATTCTTTTACATTTGCTGAAATTAATCCTGAAACAAAAGAAATTTTAACTATAGAAGAAAAAATACCGGAAGATGGTATTTCTTGTCAGAGTGCTGCCTGGATATCCGAACAGGGTGTGAGCAAAGTTTTAGCAGGCGGAATGGGCGGACGTCCAATGATGATGTTTGCTCAAAACGGAGTTGAAGTGATTGCAGGCTGTCCGGAGTTACCTATCAAAGAAGTTTTAGAAAAATATATGGCAAATTCTCTTGAAACAGGAGCAAACGCATGCGGCGGCGAAGGTTATGATCACGCACATTGCCATCACCATGGGTAAATAAAAAGAGTAGCAACATTTTTAATTGTAAGGAGTAAACAATGAAAATTCATCAAATCAGAAATGCAACAATTATAATTACGTACAATAATAAAAGATTTTTAATTGACCCTTGGCTTATGCCGAAAGATTTTATGCCGGGGTTTGAGGGGGCAATGAACAGTAAAGTCAGACAACCGAGAGTTGATTTGCCAAAAGATTTTGATATAAATCATTTACCACTGGATGCGATTATATTAACCCATTTTCACCCTGACCATTTTGATGAATTTGCTGTAAAAGCATTGGATAAAAACATTCCGTTCTATGTTCACTATGTTCAAAATGAAATAGATTTGAACATTATAAAAAATTTTGGATTTAATGATGTTCGTATTATTTCTGAAAACGGAACAGATTTTGAGAGGATTACATTATATAAAACTCAATGCCAGCACGGCAGACGTGAAGTTGTAAAACCGATGTGCGAGCAAATCGGAATGCCTTATGACGCTATGGGAATAGTGTTTAAATCTGACAAAGAGAAAACATTATACGTTGCAGGGGACACAATCTGGTGTGATGAAGTAATTACGGCTATTGATAAATTCAACCCTGAAATCATTGTTATAAATGCTTGCGGCGCTACTGTATTGGTGGGTGAAGGCGAAAGGTTGATTATGGATATTGAGGATGTTAAAGCAATATCAAATTATGCAAAAAATTCAATCATAATTGCAAGCCACATGGACACAGTAAGCCATTTAACAGTTACAAGAGAGGATATAAAATCTCTAAAACTAAATAATGTTGTCGTGCCTGACGATAATGAGATATTGGAATTTGATAATTAAACACATATCAACAAATAACTTATCAAAAAAGTATCAGTTAGTTTGAGAGTGAATTATCATAGAGTTTTGGAATTTGTATCAGTAAGTTTTGAAAGATTTCCACCAAAATTTAAAAAGTTTAAGAATTCTCTCAAACTTTCGGGGGGTACTTTTCTCAATCTCTCTGATAATTTACACCCATTAAAACCCATCCGGGGGTACTTTTCTCAATCTCTCTGATAATCTGCATCTACAATAAGCTACA
>CACXAK010000260.1 GCA_902765655.1 uncultured bacterium
AATATCAAATGTTGGTTGCTTTTCTCTTTCTAATACTGTCTTTTGAGAAGAACGGCGTTTTGCTTCATCATCACCTAAAGTAACAGACTGAATTCCCCCAACCAAATCGGATAATGTCGGGTTTTTTATCAAGTTTTCTAATGTATTACCATGTGCAGTCGCAATAAGCATAACACCACGTTCTGCAATTGTTCTGGCGGCCTGCGCTTCTTCTTCTGTTCCTATTTCATCAACAATTATAACTTCAGGAGTATGATTTTCGACCGCCTCTATCATAATATCTTTTTGGTATTCCGGCTGACGTACCTGCATTCTTCTTGCATGTCCTACAGCAGGATGAGGCACATCACCATCACCCGCAATTTCATTTGATGTATCAACTATTACAACACGTTTTGCAAGCTCATCAGCTACAAGACGTGATATTTCTCTTAATTTTGTCGTTTTACCGACCCCCGGTCGGCCAAGAAACAAAATACTTTTATTTTGCAAACATATATCCTTTATGCAAGAAATAGTACCGGTTACAACACGACCTATACGGCAGGTTAAGCCAACAACCTTACCTTGTCTGTTTCTAATAGCACTGATTCGGTGCAATGTACCTGCAATACCTGAGCGATTATCTGTCGTAAATTCCTGTACACGCGAAGTAATGTATTCTATATCTTTATCTTCAACAATATCCGTTTGAATAGCATCATCCAACATTTGGGCAGAAACACACTTGTTAATTTTCTCCGGTAAAATTTCTAATAACTTCTCTATATCGTTTTGTAATTGCAGGTTGCTCATATATGCCACCTTTCTGATAAGATTATACCAATTTTTTTAAATGGGGCAGAGTAAATAAGTATATCTTATATATATATTATACATCATGAAACGACTTATTTTTATATTTTCTTTAGAAGTTGAATTTTAATTTTAACAAAACTTTACATTTAAAAATAAGTTATAAGCGTGTCATATCAACACTTTTCATTTTAAAAAATAAAAAAATTATCAAATACATACGGACAAATATTAATATATATATTGAACTATATTTCAGGTTTACAATCAGCAATAATAATAAGGAAATATTAAGCATTGTAAAGTTACAGGGTTTTAATCAAAATAGTTTTTTATTATTATTCAAAATGTTATGAAAAATAAAATTCTGACAATAATATTTTTAATTACTTTATTATTTATTTTTATTTTGTTTGTATCCTTATACAAAAATAAATACGAAGTTTTAGATGTATTGTCGGCCGATAAAATCACTGTCGATTTTAATCATAACGGCATAGCAGATCCTGAAGAAACAGTTTGTGTAAAAGGAATAGAAAGTTTTGAATACGAAACTGATGACAAATTTTTCAAAAAATATTCCGTCAAATACAAACTGAACAAATATGATTTTATAAGTCTTTGGTACTTGGGCAGAGAATATGGTGCCAAAACACTATTAAACAAAAAAATTACTCTGAAGCTAAAACATAACAATGAACAAACATACTGCAAAACCGCAGACATATTTATAGACGGAGTTAATTACAAAGATTTGGTATATTATGCCGGTTTTGGGTTTATAAATAACAAAACCGCAGATGAAAAGATCCTTAAACAAAATATCGAAAAAGCACGAAAACTGAACCTTGTTGTATTAAACCATCATTCGAACAAATACCATACGCTTGATTGCGAATACGGAAATATGGCACACGATAAAATTATCATTCCGCTCAGTCAGTTACCAAAAGACATGACTCCCTGCCATTTTTGTCACAAAATTAATAACAAGAAATATTCAAAACATAAAACAAAAATTACTCAAATCAGAACATCGCCGGCATTAAAAGTTATAACTGGAGACATTTTATTTTACAGATTTGATTATACAAAACACTTAAAACCGGATTCAAATTGTGCAACAGAAGTTTGTAAAATGATTGTTGAAAAAATTAATAAGACAAAAAATAACATTGATATAGCAATATACGGATATGACAATATTCCATCAATTACCAACGCACTAAATAAAGCAAAAACAAGAG
>CACXAK010000261.1 GCA_902765655.1 uncultured bacterium
TAGCCACCATACGACAAAACTTAATAATCCGAATTCGGCTATATTTATACCAATGGTTGCAATAATATTTAAAACATATTTTCTGATTCTGTCTATGTATTTTTTATAAATGTGTGCAATAATTGTTCCGATACCGATTCCGCCGACTGCTCTTAAAAAGCCGACATTAAAAATATACATATAGTTTTTGTGCGGGGTAGAAAAGCTCCCGTGCTGAAAGTATTCCAAAATCCCGTATGCTATCACCGGAAGGATTATAAACAGTATCGATTTAAGTTTCTTCGCAGATATTTTACTTATGAGGAAATATATTAGTAGTCCCGCAAAAAGAGCAGAAGTAAACCATAATGTCGGAGTTGTTCCGTGCGCAATGCAAATTCCGAAATCATTAAGTAGTAACATTACAAGAATGTCGTCCCAAAAGCGAAGTTTTATTGCGTGCCAAAATGATGCAATTATGCAAATTATAACTGCAAAAATTATTACAGGCGATAATCTCATATATTTCTTTTTAATAAAATCTTTTACGGATTGATTTTTCAAGGTGTATATCAGTAAAAAACCTGCAATTATAAAAAAGCCCTCTACGCTGTTATTCCCTTGCATTAATGCTCTGTAAAACGGTTTAAGTTGCACAATGTCGGGAAAATTTACAAGCAAAGACCATGACCCGTAAGCTGTTGTATGCAAAAAAACAATAACAGAAATTAAAAATACTCTTAAAAATTCAATATTTTTTAATTTTCCCATTCTATTCTTCCTGCATTGATTTTATTGTCCGCTCAAACATTTCGACTAAATCAATTTTTGCACTCCAGTTTAATTGTTCAAGTTTATCGGTATTCAGGCAAATTTGCATGGTAGGATTAAAGCCCCTGTTTTTATCGTCAATATCAAAAACGACTTTTGTGTGTTCGTTTTCTAATGATTTTGCCATATCTGCGATTGTTATGTAGGTGTTTTTATTTGCAATATTGTATGCCTGAGCTGTTTCACCTTTAAAAAGAACCGTAAATATTGCTCTTACCGCATCGGTTGTGTAGCAGTAATTTCTTGCCGTTTCTCCTTTTGTGTGCAGAATTATATTTTCTTTGTTTATTACGCTTTTTACAAATTGCGCAAAAACACGGTTATCATTTTTATCTACTCCCGCACCGAAAGTTTGTGATAACCTTGCAATTTTGACGGGAACATTATATTCGGTTGCATAGGATGAACATAGTGTTTCTACAATTTTTTTGCCTTCAGAGTAACTGCTTCTCGGGTTCAAAATATCAATAAATCCGTAGTTATTTTCTTTTACGTTTGATGATAAATAAACCATTCCTTTAATATTGCTTGTTTTGGCATATTCAAGAACATTTTTTGTCCCGTTTATGGCGGTCATAATTGTTTCAACCGGTTTATTTACAAAGTCCGCTGAAGACGTAACGCTTGCTCCGTGAATAATATAATCAGCTTTTATGTCGGTTGTAATTTTATCATTTATATCCTGAACAAGTAATTGCAAATTATGATTAGTTCCAAATATTTTTTCTGCTTTTTGAGGATTTCTGACAAGCGCAATTACTTTGACGTTATAACCGCTGTTTAATAAACTTTTTACACAAAGTTTACCAATCAGTCCTGTTGCTCCTGTAACCAAAATAACCTTGTCTTTAAAAACAGACATATCAAAATCTTTTATTATATTCTGAATATCTTCATCAAGTATTGTCATTTTTATTCCTTTCCGTCAATACCAAGCGCTTAATACCAAGCGCTTCAAGATCTTCTTTGTACCTTATCAGGGCTCTTAGAATATATAAATCTTCTATTGTTGTAATCTTTATATTCCCGCGGTTTCCTTTAATCATATATGTTTCTTTATCAAGAGTTTTGAAAAGTGTACAGGAATCAACTATATTTTCATAATTAGGGTTTGTTTTTCTTGTAATTTCGTGTGCTTCAATTATTTCTCCAAGCTTGAAGCTTTGGGGTGCCTGTGCGGAGTATGTGTGCTTTCTGTATGGCACATGTTTTGGATTAATCCCGTTTTCACTTATCAATATTGTTTCAAAGCAGGAAGTCGAGGTTATCGCATTCCCGTTTTCTTTTGTGCAGCTTATATTTTCTGAAATTACTTCGGGGGTAATATTTGGTCTTACCCCATCGTGAATCAACACAATTGAATCCTCAGAATTTTCTTCTCTTGCGGCTTTCAGCGCATTATAAATTGAATCCTGACCTGTTGCACCGCCTTTCACAATTTTGGCCGTTTTTGTTATGTAATAATGTTTTACTAATTTGTGCATGTAATCATAATAATCAGGGTGAATTGCGATATAAATTTTATCGATTTCAGGATGTTCCTGAAAAAGTTCAAGTGTGTGTATAATAATCGGTTTATTGTATATTTTCAAAAATTGTTTCGGGGTGGAATCCTGCCCGCTTTTTAGTCTTTGTCCTGTTCCGCCTGCAAATATTATTGCTATATTCATTTTTATTTCTCCATAATTTCTTCTATCAAATCTGCTGTTCGTTCTGATGCGTGCCCGTCTTCGGTGCATCCTTTATTTTTAATAAATTTTTCAATATCTTTTTTATATTTTTCAATGTCAAAATTTTCTATATTTTCTATCATTTGTTCATTATTTTTTGAAATCGGGAATGGTGTGGTTTCAAGAGGATAATAAAAACCCCTGTCTGTATTGAATTTTTCAATATCTGTCGCAAATATAAATCCCGGTTTTCTGCTCATCATAAAATCAAAAATGCAGCTTGAGTAATCTGAAATTGCGCAGTCAGAACTTACCAAAAGCTCCTGTATATCAGGATAAAATGTCCCGTCAAATATATTCGGATTGTCCTCAGGAATAATTTCAGAATCAAATTTTTTTGCTCTCGGGTGAAGTCGTGATATGCAAACCCATTCAGAGCCAAATTTTTTTTCAAGTGATTTTAGAATTTTGTTATAATCAAGTTTATAGCACTCAATATTCCCGTCATCACGGAATGAAGGAACATAAAGCAATATTTTTTTATCATTTGGTATTCCAAAAAATTGATGTACCTTGTTTTTTATTTCTGTATAATCCTTAAAAAATATGTCATTACGAGG
>CACXAK010000262.1 GCA_902765655.1 uncultured bacterium
CCCATCCCGAACACGGTCGAAAAGATTCATTGAGGTGAAAATACTTGGGGGGCCACCCCCTGGGAAGATAACTAGTTGCCAGCCCCTAATTTAGAAAAACGGAATTGACCAAGTGTGTTGATTCCGTTTTTTTGTATATTTGTTTAATACATTTAGAATTTGCAAAGAAAAAAGGCACTGAAATATATTCAGCACCCAAGAAGATTGATTATGATGGATGATTCGATTTTAATTTTCCCCTAAATTTTTCCCTGATTACTGAGTCCTTATTTCCAAAGTCTGACTCAATTTTTATTGCGTGAGTTGTTTTGTTTTCCCAAAATCTTACGATTTAATATCCCTTACATATATATAAACAATTTTTATTCTAAAAAATTGCCTATTTTTTTATTTTATTAAGAAATATTAATTAAAATGCATCAAACGAATCATTGAGCGGGTTTTTGAATTTTGTAATATTAGATTGGAAGAGAAGTTTAATTGTATCAACAGGACCGTTTCTGTGTTTTGCAATAATTACTTCAGAAAGACCTTTAGAATTTGCTTTAATTGCTTCTTCTTCCTCTGATTCTTCAGCTTTTGCATAATAATCCGCACGATAAATAAACATTACAATATCAGCGTCCTGTTCAATTGAGCCGGATTCTCTTAAATCTGAAAGCATAGGACGTTTATCATTTCTGCTTTCAACCTGACGTGATAATTGTGAAAGCGCAATGACAGGAACATCAAGTTCTTTTGCAAGAATTTTTAAACCTCTTGAAATGGCTGAAATCTGCTGCAATCGGTCTTCTTTTCCTGAACTTTCCATAAGTTGAAGATAGTCAATTACTACCAATCCCAAATCTTTTTCCTGTGATTTCAAGCGGCGTAATTTTGTACGAACATCTGTTAAGGTACATCCGCCGGAATCATCAATATAAATTTTTGCCTGAGAAAAATCATCCATTGCCATGGTAAGCTTTTCCCAGTCTTTTTGCTGCATTTGGCCTGTTTTAATTCTCTGGGAATCAACTTCGGCATGAGAACATAACATTCTCTGCACAAGCTGCCCGGCTGACATTTCTAAAGAAAATATACAAACAGGGACTTTTTCATTTATGGCTACATTTTGAGCAATATTCAGTGCCAAAGCCGTTTTTCCCATCGCAGGTCTGGCTGCAAGAATTATTAAATCTGATTTATTCAGTCCGTTCAAAGTCATATCAAGTTTATCAAAACCCGTACGAACACCTGATAATAAGTCATATCAAGTTTATCAAAACCCGTACGAACACCTGATAATTCATCTTTATGGTTATAGCGGTATTCGATTTTATCGTATGCATTCAGGACTAAATCTTTGACAGGAATTAAATCTGAAGTTGTTTTATTAGAACTTATGTCATAAATAAGTTTTTCGGCTTGTTCAATTGAAGCATCACTCGGCTCTAAATCGTAACCTTTGCTTACAATTTCTGCACCGGCACTTATAAGTGCACGTTTAATTGCCTTTTCTTTAATGATTTTTGCATAATATGCAACGTTTGTGGTCGTGATTGTGTTTTCTGCCAAATCATTTATGTATGCACGTCCGCCAACGGCTTCCAATTTTCCGTTATAACTCAAAACATCCGATACAGAAACAATATCAATATTATCGTTGTTATTGAAAAGTTCTATCATTGCTTCGTAAATGTATCTGTGAGCGGGTTTATAAAAGCAACCTGCATCAAGCGCATCAGATACTTTTGCAAGACTTGACGGATTAACCAAAACAGCCCCTAATATTGCTTCTTCGGCTTCAACATTTTGGGGAATTAAATTTTCATCTATTTCTTTTTTCTTTGTTTTAACAGGTGGCATGTTATTTCCTCACTCGTTCTAACATGATAATACATAAATTTTTATAGTGAATGAAGAATTCTAATTCGTGAATAGTTTGTTACAATTTTATTTTAATAATGAAAAATTAAATATTCCCGAAGATTACTCTGTCTATGTTTGCAAGGTCTTTTATTATCTGAATATTTTTAAAGCCGTTCTTTTTCATTATCTGAGCGACGGCAAGTGATTCGTTTATTCCCAATTCAAAAAGGAGATATCCGCTTTTAT
>CACXAK010000263.1 GCA_902765655.1 uncultured bacterium
ATAGGGATACACACAATAACCAATATACTCAACACTAAAAGCCCCATACCAATTTCCATAAGGGTGAACGCTTTTTTAATTTTATCGTTAAATATATTCATTATTTTGTATCTCCTATATATTTAATCAGCTAATTCTGATTTTGCTAAAAGATAATCCTGTTCTTTTGGTGCAGTACCATGCCAACCCGGATTATTTTCCATAAAACTGACCCCTTTGCCTTTTATTGTATTTGCAACAATGGCAGTTGGCTTATCTGATTTTTTCGCTGTTTCTATTGCTTCATAAATTGCGCGTATGTTGTGACCATCAATTTCCATAATATCCCACCCAAAAGCACTTAATTTTTCTCCGATATTACCAAGAGCCATAACTTTTTCAGTATCACCATCAATTTGGAGATGATTACGGTCAATTATAGCAATAAGATTATTTAAATTTCGGTGAGGGGCCTGCATTATTGCCTCCCAGACATTACCCTCCTGCATTTCACCATCTCCAAGCAATACATAAACTTTTGCGGGATTTTTGTCTAATTTTAATGACATTGCAATTCCGCATGCAAAAGACAACCCCTGACCAAGAGAACCGGTTGCAATTTCAACACCGGGAAGAAATGCTGTAGGGTGCCCTTGCAGTCTAGTACCTAATTTTCTGAATGTTTTAAGCTCATTCTTATCAAAGTAACCAACCTGAGACATAACTGAATATAATAGAGGAGAAACATGTCCTTTTGAAAGAACAAATCTGTCCCTTTTTTCAAAATCAGGAGAATTTTTCCAATCAATAACATGTTTCATACACTTATGATACAAAACTGTCAGAATTTCACAGGCAGACAATGAACCGCCTATATGACCCGATTGAGCAGAATATACCATATCAATTATATTTCTTCTGTTCTCTTTACATAATAATTCTAATTCTTTTACTTCTGAATCTGATAACATAATTATTTTTTTAACAACCTTTCTTTAATTACTTTTATTATAAACAATGGCAGAGTAGGGAAAACACGTTTTATTCTCTCCGGCTCTTTTGCAATTCTATAAAACCATTCAAGCCCTAAATTCCTGAAAATTTTCGGAGCACGTTTAACTTTCCCGGCCCAAACATCAAAACTGCCCCCAAGTCCTATAAAAATAGAATTTGGAAGCTGATTTTTTATACTATTTATGAAATATTCCTGCTTTGGAGACCCTAGTTTTCATCAGTGAAATAGCCATCTCTGTAATAAACAATATTTAAATCAGGCATTTCAAATTTCAGATTAACAACAGCATTTTCAACAACATCTTGCTCTGCGCCAACAAGAGCTACTGTTTTTTTTAAATATTGTGCACGTTTCAATATTGCCTTGCCTAAATCAATTCCTGGGATTCTTTCAACTGTAGTACCAAGTATTTTCAATCCTATTTTTACACCAACGCCATCAGGAACGACAAGTTCCGCATTATTGATCAAATCTTTAAACTCACTATTTTTTTTACCATATTCAATCATTTCAGGATTTATAGTAACAATCTGTCCATGTGTCTGATAAATATAATCAACAGCATCATCAAAACAAAATGTATCGACTCCATATCCCAAAATATCAACTTTTGCTCTATCCATACAGATATTATAACATATTATCAATAATTATGCTATAATTTTAACTATAATGTTCAAGACAATTACAAAAGTATTTTTTATCTTTTTAATACTTGTGGCATCTTCATTAAAGGTGCATGCCATACAGTTTGATTTACTGGTTTTACCAACGGATATTTTTTCTGTATGTGACAATTATTTCTGTTTTCCTGAAGTTTCAAATATTGTGGCAGAAGATGTTATTAAAAATCTTAAGGATTATCCTAATATAAATGTAAAATCATTGTATCAGGTAAGACAAAAATTAAATTCGGATTATGAATTAAAACAAAAAGCAATAAAAGTTATCGAATCTTTTGATAAAAATGACAAAGTAGATTTTACGAACCTTAATTACATTGCAAATGCCTTTAATTGCAAATCTGTCCTTATTATTGACACTTATGCTATTAATGACAAAACAACAATGCGCCGTAATCTTTGGGATACGCTTGAAATATCAAGCGCTTTCAAGATTACATACCCGTTTGAGCTTAAAACCAATGCGGTACTAACTGACTGCGTAAATTCAATTATTATGTGGAGCGGGAAATATTCAAAAAATGTATCTGATACATTCGGATATTATAACGCTGCAAATCAGACTCAGGCATTATCACAGCTTGAAAAAAT
>CACXAK010000264.1 GCA_902765655.1 uncultured bacterium
GGTCATTATAATCCTGCGGTATCATTCGCGGCAGCAATTCGTGGAGCTTTAGAATGGAAACAGTTTTTACCGTATATAATCGTTCAAATTCTTGGCGGTGCTTGTGCGGCATTAATAATTAATTTAATCTCAGGCGGACTTGATGCTCCGGCAAAAGATACATTTAATTTAGGAACAATTTTTGTTGCCGAATTTTTATTTACATTTGCACTGTGTTATGTTGTTTTGCATACTGCTACTTCAAAGAGAACAGAAGGCAATTCATACTACGGTTTAGCAATCGGTTCAACAGTAATGGTTGGAGCATTTGCTGTCGGCAATATTTGTATGGGAGCATTCAACCCTGCTGTTGCAGTTTCTGCAATAATTAACGGAACAGTTTGCTGCCCATGCATTGCACTTTTAACAATTGGGGCAAATTTCCTTGCAGGTCTTTGTGCCGCATTGATATTCAAATGCACAAATACTGAAGAATAAAATTTCATACAATAAAAAAATCCTCACTTATAAAAGTGGGGATTTTTTTATGATAAAATAGAATTAAGAAGGGATATGAATTATGACTGAATTAAAAATATATTTAGATAAGGACATTGATAAAGAACTTATCAAATCAAAAAAAATTGCAGTAATCGGCTTTGGTTCACAAGGTTACGGGCAATCAATGAATTTAAAAGATTCAGGATGTGATGTCGTACTTGGATTAAGACAAGGCGGAGCATCTGATAAAAAAGCAAAGAATTACGGCTTTAAAACAATGACAATTGAAGATGCCGTTAAATGGGCTGACATTATACAGGTTCTGATCCCTGATGAAGTTCAGCAAGAGGTTTATGAAAAACAAATCAAACCATATATGCACTCCGGGCAATATTTGATGTTCGCGCACGGCTTCAATATTCATTTTAAAAAAATTGTGCCTGCTGAAGATATAAACGTAATTATGGTTGCTCCAAAAGGTCCGGGGCATACTGTAAGGAGCCAATACACTGAGGGAAAAGGGGTTCCTTGTCTTGTTGCAGTATATCAAAATCCATCTGCCGACGGGAAAGAGGTTGCTCTTTCTTATGCAAGCGCAATCGGAGCAGGCAGAGCGGGAATTATTGAAACAACATTCAGAGAAGAAACTGAAACCGACTTGTTTGGAGAACAAACAGTGATTTGCGGAGGGGTATCAGCACTAATGAAAGCAGGAAAGCAGGGTTTGAAGTATTAACAGAAGCGGGTTATTCTCCCTATATGGCATATTTTGAAGTTCTGCACGAAATGAAACTGATTATAGATTTAGTTAATCAGGGCGGACTGGCAGATATGCGATATTCAATTTCCAATACCGCAGAATACGGTGATATGACAAGAGGTCCAAAAGTAATCGGAGAAGCTTCAAAAAATGCAATGAGAGAAATTTTAAAAGATATTCAGTCAGGTAAATTTGCGGACGAATTTACTAAAGAAATGCAAACAGGACACAAATATTTTGATAAATTAAGAGAAGAAAATCGCAATCATCCGATAGAAAAAGTTGGTGAAGAAATTCGTTCATCCTTTGTCTGGGGAAGAAAAGAAAATATTATTAACAGAGAAAAGAATTAACATATACAGAGGTGCACATGTTCAATACAGAAGATACATATGAAGTAGTTATATTTTCAATCGGCGACACAAAAGCCGGTACTAAAATGGGTAAATTGCAATTAAAGAATACAAATGATGACAGCGTTCTGAATTGCATTTTGTGGGAAGAAACTCTCAACCGTTTTGATGCAAAAATATTCAGAACAGGTAATTTAGTACGAATTGTATCAGCCAGCTTTAACGAAAAATACAATAATTGCCTTGTTTCAGCTCTGGAACTTATACAGGAAGCAAAATTAGGGCTTGAACCGGAACAAATTAAACAATATTGGGAAAAATTACAATCTTACATCAATAAAATTGAAAAAGAAGAATTGAGAAATTTTGTTGCAAAACTTTTTAAAGATAATGAAGATAAATTCAAAATTATGCCTGCAGCTAAACTCATGCATCACAATTTTATCGGCGGACTACTTGTTCATACTGTTGAATGTGCGGAATTTGCAGAACTTAATATTCCGCAATTTGCATCTCATGTAAATAAAGATAATATTCTGGCAGCTTGCTTGCTGCACGATTTTGGCAAAATTTTCGAATATACTATTGATACAGAAACAGGACTAATTGATTATGCTCCGGGTTTTAGAGAAACGTGGATAACTCACTCTCAATGGGGTTTCAGTACATGTATGAATGCGGGATTTATAAAAGTTGCAAGAATGATTGCCTCACCATGGCAGAGCAGATTGGGGTGCAATCATTGATTTGGATTCAAAAGAGCCGCTTGAACCGGAATTATACCTGATTCATTTAATCGATAATTTATCCGCTAAATTTGGTAAGATAAATACACGATTATTATAAGGTTTCAGCGAATTCCTTTTTGTCGATTTTACCTGTCGGGAGCCAAAAGCCAAATGTACATATTCCGTCAGAAGAACTCTGAGCAAACATTTCACCTTTGTGCATTGTTATAATTTGTTTTGCACTAAACAAACCAAGACCAGTTGACGTTTTATTCATAGAAGAATTTATTGTCTTAGAAAATTTGTTGAATATATTTTTCAGTTCTTTTGGTTTAATATAACGGCTTTTATTGGATACG
>CACXAK010000265.1 GCA_902765655.1 uncultured bacterium
TTGGAGAAAATCCAAAAAAGAGTTTTAAGCTATCTGATAAAACTTTTTATTTTTAATGCTACAGCAGGCGTTTATTATGCTATAGCGATAATGCTGATAGAGATTGACCCCGAAGAATTTAATCTTTTTGGAGTATCACTTCCGTTTCTCTTTTTGCTGTTTGCGAATCTGGCATTTATAATGTATGATAAAATGTTGAAGATATTTGAAATAAGATACAAAACTTTCATCAAAAAAACAATAAAAAATATATTCAGGCAATAAATTGTCTATAAAAGATTTCATTTTTGACATATTTCCTTTCGGGAATAATATCTTGATTTTTATCTATTTATGACTATTATAGTTTTAAATAATTGGTTTATATTGTAAATATGTATATATACTATAAAAAAATATAATAATTTATACAATTTGACGGTTGAAAAAAAATTAAAATCAGGTTATAATTATTACAAATGTTAAACTAATTTTTCAGGCATAAAGTAACAATATTGTAAATTGTTGTAATTTGAAAAGGGGCGTGTCACTATTGAATTTTAATTTACCTAACCGTCACAACATTATCGCAAAAGCTGCTCGATGTTTCCACGCCCATTATTACCATGTCTGTCGGGGCACAGGTTGCTGTCTGCGCAACAACCACAGATTATCTTAATCTCCGTAAGGGTGCAGGAACAAATTACAGTGTCATTAAGGTGCTTAACAAAAACACATCGGTCACTGTTGTTGATAAATCAAATAAAAATTGGCTCAAGGTGAAACTGTCGGATGGAACGACAGGTTACTGCTCATCAGATTATTTGAATATTACTACCGATGCCCGTACAACCACTGCTCTTAATCTGAGAAAGGGTGCAGGTACAAGTTATGCTGTTATAAAAACATTGGCTTCAGGTGTTAAACTTGATATCCTGCGTTTTTATGGGGACTCATGGGCACAAGTAAAACTGTCTGATGGAACAACCGGTTATGTTGCGACAAATTACATATCNNNNTTACATATCCTATATTTCCGATACGAATTCTACAACAGCAGGTACGACATCTACTACCGTTAAATTTACGCTTTCTGCAACAACAAAAACTCTGCTTGTTGGAAAAAAATTCACTTTAACAGCGTCTACCAATTCCGGTGGAACGATTAAATGGACTACATCAAATAAAAATATTGCTACAGTTACTTCAAAAGGTGTTGTCACTGCTGTGAAAGCGGGAACAGCCACTATTACAGCTACTGATTCCAAAACATCCCAGAAACTCACCTGCAAGGTTACAGTTGTAAGTTCTGCAATCAGCTCTATTACACTGGAAAAAAAATCTGTAACACTGACCCCGGGCGAAACATATTATGCAAATTCTACGGTAACTCCTTCTTCATGCAAAGCATCGTATAAAACATCAAATAAAACGGTAGCAACCGTAAGTAGTACGGGTGCGGTCAAGGCTATCAAGGCAGGAACAGCCAATGTCACTTTATATGACCCTGTGGGAACGGTATCATCTGCTATGAAGGTCACTGTAAAGACCACTCCGAAGGTTACAATCTCAAAAACCTCGGCCAGCGTGAATATTGGCAACAGCTATAAACTTACTGCGACAGCTTCTGATAATTCAACAATTAAATGGACATCCTCAAATACAAATGTTGCAGCTGTACGTTCAGGTGTTGTGAGCGCTTTGAAAGCAGGTACAGCTACTATTACCGCTACAAATGCAGCGGGAACTGCAAAAGCAATCTGTAAGATTAGTGTCACAGCAGGAAAAACCCTTTATATTAAAGGCACAAGCACACGAAAGGCTACATGGAGCTCCAGTAATACAGCAGTTGCTACCGTAAGTAATGGATTTATTCTTGGAAAGAATAGTGGTAAAGCGGCGATTTCATACACCGATACTTCGGGAAATAGAAAAGTTTGTGTTGTTACGGTCAGCGCTGCCGCACCGATTAAATTTACATATTCTTCCCCTAATTCCGCAACAGTAAATTCAACTGTAACACTTGTGGCGATTACAGATAAAAACCGTACGGGTGTAAAATTTCAAATTGATATCAATGGCAAAAAGACAACTGTAACTGCCAGCAAGAAAACAGCTGACGGCAGTACATATGTGTGGACGGGAACCTACAAGGTGACAAGTGCAGGTACATTTTCCTATGTTGCATACTCTACAACAGGAAGTACATGGCAGACTTGCGATGACGGAAAGGCAGATATTTTTGTATCCTCAAAGAAAAACCAGACTACTACGTCCGTTGAAAGATTAAGAGCAAGTGATGGTCTGATTAATTTTATAGGCGAAAAAGAAGGTTTTGTTTCGTCGATTTACTACGATACGCTTGCGAATAATATTCCTACACTTGGTTATGGTTATGTTGTATGGGAGGGACAAACCTTCTATAATAATCTTACCAAAAAAGAAGCTTATGCACTTCTGGTATCTGCGGTAAATAAAGAAGTTTATGCACAAAAAGTTAATAATCTTCTTGTCAATAACAATGTAAAATTCAATCAGCAGCA